>NZ_JBDYKL010000009.1:0-120899 GCF_040012415.1 Sanguibacter sp. 25GB23B1 | reverse complement strand
CCCCCCCCCCCCCCCCCCCCCCCCCCCCCCCCCCCCCCCGACGCTCGATCCACGGACGAGGACCCTGTCGCGCTCTGGACCTCGCCAGACAGGTCACCGCAGCGGAGCGTCGCGGCTAGGTACAGCTAGGCCCGGCTCCACTTCTGGTTCGCCGTGCCGGTGCACTCCCAGAGCTGGAGCTCGGCGCCGTTGCTCGGGTTCCACCCCGTGATGTCCACGCACTTGTCCGCCTGCGGGTTCACGAGGTCGCCCGCAGCGCTCAGGACGAACTTCTGTGCGGCACTTCCGTTGCACGTATAGAGCTGGATCGCGGTTCCGTTGTCTTTCGACCCTCCGGCTACGTCCAAGCACTTGCCGTTCTGGCTGCGAACGGTTCCGTCGGTGAACTCGAACTTCTGGTTGGTGCCGCCCGCGCAGTCCCAGACGATCATGCGCTGGCGATCCACGAAGTTCCAGTTCGGAACATCGATGCACTTGCCGTGCCAGGTGCTCACGATAGAGCCACCCGCCGCGGGCGGCGGCGTGGTTCCTGACGTCGCCCCGAACGGGGAGAGCACGATAGCGGCCGCGCGGGGATCACCGCTCGAGACCAGTGACTCCTGAGCCTGCACGTCGTCGAAAGCGAACCCGTACGCCTTCCCGTCGACCATGTTCTGGTGGACCAGGCGCGAATAGTGGTTCGTGATCTCGCCCTGGTAGAAGTCGGCTGCCCCACCGCTCGGCTGAGTGTCGAGCCGCCCGAGCGTCGTACGGTGCATGGCCGCGCAGAGGGTGCGAGCGATCGGTCCGACAACCAGGTCGTTCGGTGCTGACAGGGCCCCGTCGCAGCCCCAGACGTCCGATGTGCTCGGCTTCTGGAAGGACGCCACCTGTCGGCCGGCTCCATCGGTGAAGGTCATCGTGCTGCCCACCGTCCGGCCGAAGTAGCGCGTGTCGGGCTGGTGGGCGAAGGGCACGACGGTCAGAGTCTTCGTCGCGTACGCGTTCCAGGCCTCGTTGATGTACGGGTCCAGGTAGTTCTTGTCGAACATGCCGGTCTCAGCCGCCTTGCCCGGTGCGAGGACGCGAAGCACCGTGCCGTCCGCCCGGGTATAGATCGTGTCGGCCCATCCTGGCTGGTTCCGGATGCCGTCGATCACATTGTTTCGACCGTTGTTGATGACCTGACCCGTCGACCTGGTGGCGCCGGACGCGTCCGTCACCGAGACCTTGTGCGGAACTGCGAACATGTCGACCTGAGAGCTGTTCAGGTAGAGACCACCGTCGGCGTAGGTGAACTCGCTCCAGTCGAAGAGGATGTCGCGGTTGGGATCGCCCGGCGACCAGGGAGCCGGTTGCACCAGGCCGTCAGGGGTCAGCCGGAAGTCCAGCTTCTGCCCGAACGCCATGTACATGCGTCCGGAGAAGCCCTTCGGTACGTTCACCACCGCGGTGGAGCCTGAGCCGCCCATACGGATGGAGGCGTCGGGTGCTGGCGTGGCCGGGTTCGAGCCGGCAGGCCAGGCGGTGAAGGTGCCATCCTGAGTCACGTACCCCAGGCGTCCGGACGCGAGGTCCACGCCGACGGTGTAGAGGTAGACCGCTTCTGGGCGGCCGCTGTCGTTCGTGACGGTGAACGGCAGCAGAGAGGGCCCGGCCGCGACGGCCGGTGCCGGTGCGACCACCGATCCGACGGCCAGCGGTGCGGCCAGCGCCAGCATCGCCAGACCCGCCAAGACTTTTGATCGAACCGTCATCAGAATCTCCTTGCTCGTGGAAGCGTGTCTCTCCTTCACGGTAGGTGCACGGCGGGATGTCCCGGATCAGGGGATTCCACATGGTTTTCTGATCTCTCGTCCGACATACGTGGTCCTACGTACACGAGGGCAGCGGGACGTCGCCGGAGGCGCCTCACAGCCGTCTCACAACGACCGTCCACGCCCCGCACAACCTGGCCCCGTAGACCTGGTGCCATACCCGATGACACCAGGAGCCACACATGCGACGTTCACTTCTCAACCCCTTCATCCCTGCCGCGCTGGCGCTCGCGCTGCTCGCCGGCTGCTCGGACTCGACGACCTCCGCGGAGACCGCGGTGACCACGTCCGACGACGAGGCGGTCGCCGTCACCGTCGCGTCGGTCGACGAGGCGCTCGCGGACAACGCCGTCGACCACGACGAGCCGGCGGACCACGAGTGGGACACGGCCGACGAGGTCGCGATCACGCTCGACGGGTCCAGCGCCTCGGCCGACGGTGACGGTGTGACCGTCGACGGCAGCACGGCGACGATCACCGCTGCGGGCACCTACCGTGTGAGCGGGACGCTCGACGACGGCCAGCTCGTCGTGGACACCGCCGACGACGGGATCGTCCGCGTCGTCCTCGACGACGCGGACCTCACGAGCTCCACCACGTCGCCGTTCGTCGTGACGGACGCGGAAGAGGTCGTCGTCGTCCTCGCCGACGGGACCGAGAACCACCTCGCCGACGCCGAGGAGTACGTCTACCCGGACGCCGCGACGGACGAGCCGAGCGCGGCGCTCTTCAGCACAGCCGACCTCACGATCGTCGGCACAGGCACGCTCGACGTCGAGGGCAACGCCTACGACGGCATCACCAGCAAGGACGGGCTCGTCATCAGCTCCGGCACGATCACCGTGACCGCTGTGGACGACGGTATCCGCGGCAAGGACTACCTCGTCGTCGACGACGGGACCATCACCGTCACGGCGGGCGGCGACGCCCTGAAGTCCGACAACGACGAGGACGCGACGATGGGCTATGTCTCCGTCGCCGCCGGGACGCTCGACCTGACGGCGGGCGGGGACGGGATCGATGCCGCGACCGACGTCGTCCTCCTCGGCGGCGCGGTGGACGTCACCGCCGGCGGGGGAAGCGGAGAGACCGTCGTCGAGGACGTCTCGACCAAGGGCATCAAGGGCGGTGTCTCCGTCGTGGTCACAGACGGTCAGGTCACGGTGGACTCCTCCGACGACGCCCTCCACACGAACGGCTACGCGTCCATCACCGGCGGTGAGCTCGTCCTCGCGAGCGGGGACGACGGCGTGCACGCCGACGCCGCCCTGACGGTCGCAGGCGGGACGCTCACCGTGACCAACTCCTACGAAGGCCTCGAGGCCGCTCAGATCACCATCAGCAACGGCGTCGTGACGATCACCTCGAGCGACGACGGCATCAACGTCGCGGGTGGCGCAGACTCTTCCGGCACGGCCGGACCAGGCGGGGCGCCTGCCGGCGACATGCCTGCCGGAGAGATGCCCGCCGACGGGGCCGCCGCGAGCGGTGGCCGAGGAGGGGGCGCCCCCGGTGGTGCAGCGGCGGGCAGCGACACCTTCACCGCCGACGCGGAGTACTTCCTCACCATCACCGGTGGGACGGTCGTCATCGACGCGGAAGGTGACGGTCTCGACTCGAACGGCTCCATCGAGATCTCCGGCGGCACAACGGTCGTCAACGGTCCGACAGGCAGCGGCAACGGCGCGATCGACGCCGAGTCCGGCATGCTCGTCACAGGTGGCACGGTCCTCGCGGCAGGGAGCGCCGGGATGGCGCAGTCGCCCGCGTCGAGCTCCACACAGGCGACGGTCGCCATGACCTTCGACTCCGGGTACGCGGCAGGGACCGTCATCCAGGTGACGTCCAGCGACGGGACCCTCGTCGCGGCGTTCGAGGCGACCAAGACGTTCCAGTCCGTCGTGTTCACGGCACCGGGGATCGTCAGCGGCGAGACGTACGGAGTCTCTGTGGGCGGCACCGTCGGAGACGACGCCGTCGGCGGCTTCTCGACGAGCGGGGACACGACCGGGTCCACATCGTTGGGGACCGTGACCGCCGCATAGCGCCGGACATCGCGACCGAAACGTGACGTAGACGACGCTCCTCGACATGCGGACCAGCGCAAACCCTGCCACGATCTGGGGGTTGACATCCGACACGTCGTGAATTAGCGACGCTCATCAAGGAGGTGCCCGCATGGGTGAAATCATTGGTCTCGTCATCTTCGGCGCCGTCATCGGTGCCCTCGCTCGTCTGTTCATGAAGGGCGACCAGAACATCGGCGTCCTGTGGACGATCATCCTCGGCGCGCTCGGCGCGCTCGCAGGCTCGTTCCTCGCCGGCCTCATCGGCGTCGAGGACACCTCAGGGATCGACTGGATCCGCTGGGTCATCTCGATCGTCATGGCGATCGCCTTCATCTCGATCTACATGGGCATGCGCGGCAAGAGCTCGCGCCGCTGACGCAGACGCCCTTCTCCGTCGGTCCCGCTCGCGCGGCCCGACCGATGCTTCGGACGGCCCGTCGCACCTCACGGTGCGGCGGGCCGTCCGTCGTCCACGACCCCGTGCCGCTGGCCCGTCAGAACGTCTCGCCGACCTCGACCTCGTAGGTGTACCCGTCGAGGATCTCGGCGGCGTGCTGGGTCGCGGCGGAGAGCGCCACCCCGCCGTCCGGTGCTTCGCCGGGCACGAGGAACACGATCGCGGCTCCGCTCTGCTCCGGCGGGTCCACCGCACCGAGCGCGTCGCACATGCCGGCGATCTCGTCGTCGTCCATCTCGTCGCGGACCGTGATGAGGGCGAGGTAGGAGGCCATGACGGTCATCCAAGCGCACGGGACTGACACTGGTCAGGAATAGGGTGAGCGAGTGAACAACCGCACCTTCGCCTCAGACAACTACGCCGGCGTCCACCCCGAGATCCTCGACGCACTGACCCAGGCGAACGCCGGCCATGCCCGCGCGTACGGCGCCGACGCCTGGACCGCGAGGCTCCACGAGGTGGTGCGAGGCCACTTCGGCGAGGAGGCCGTGGCGTATCCCGTGTTCAACGGCACGGGGGCGAACGTCGTCGCGCTCATGTCGATGCTGCCCCGGTGGGGCGCGGTCGTCACGAGCCGCCACGCGCACATCAACAACGACGAGAACGCCGCGCCGGAGCGCGTGGGGGGCATCAAGCTGCTCACCGTCGACGCTCCGGAGGGCAAGCTCACCCCTGCGCGGATCGACGAGGAGGCGTGGGGCTGGGGAGACCAGCACCGCGCGCAGCCGCTCGCCGTGTCCCTCACGCAGTCGACCGAGCTCGGCACCGTCTACACCCCGGACGAGCTCCTCGCCCTGACCGAGCACGCCCACTCTCTCGGCATGCGCGTCCACATGGACGGTGCACGTCTCGCGAACGCGGCGGCGCGTCTCGGGGTCGGTCTGCGCGACCTGACGACCGACGTCGGCATCGATGTACTGTCCTTCGGCGGCACGAAGAACGGCCTCATGTTCGGCGAGGCGGTCGTCGTCCTCGACCCGGCAGCCGTCGACGGCGTCGACTACGTGCGCAAGATGACCATGCAGCTCGCGTCGAAGATGCGCTTCGCGTCGGCGCAGCTCGTCGCGCTGCTCGACGGCGATCTCTGGTTGCGTTCCGCGACCCACGCGAACACCATGGCGGCGCGCCTGCGGGCGGGGCTCGAGGCCCTCGTCGCCGACGGCCGGGCACCCGGGCTGGCCTTCACGCAAGACACCCACGTCAACGCGGTCTTCGCGACCCTCCCGACCGACGCCGCCAACCGCCTCCGTCAGCAGTTCGCCTTCTACGACTGGGACGCGGCGAGCGGCGAGGTGCGCTGGATGTGCTCGTTCGACACCACGGAGGAGGACGTCGACGCCTTCGTCGAGGCCGTCGCCGACGAGCTGGCACGGGTCGCCGACGCTGCGGTGCACTGAGCTCCACCGCTGCGGTCCTCGGTTCCGGGTGACCGGGCCACCTCAAGGTCCCGAGCACTCCTGTCGATGAGACGGCAGAGAGCAAGGGGAACGGATGACAGCGGGAACGTCAGCGGGCGCCACGGCGCACCGCTCTTCCGGTCGCGCACCCGCAGGCGCGCTCGGTGCGCGTCTCGCGGAGCTGCGCCGGTTGACGACAGTCGGCTACGTGGTCCTCGAAGGGCGCAGCGGGCCGGGTCGGCACGCCGCCGCGGTCGACCTCGTCCTCGTCGGCCCCGGTGGAGTCTTCCTTCTCGACGCCTGGGACGTCACGTCTCCGGCGGTCACCGACGGCCGGCTCCTCAGCGACCAGGACGACATCACCGAGGAGATCTACGCGCTCGCGGACCTCGGGCAGGTGCTCGAAGCCGATCTCGTCCAGATCGGTGTGTCGCCGAACGAGGTGCACCCCGTCGTGGTCGTCGATGCGGACGTGGCGCTGGACGAGGTGGTCGACAGCGTGCGGATCATCGACGGCAAGTCTGTGGCGTGCGCCATCCTCGCGCACGGGCAGCGGTGGTCCCCGGACCTCGTCGAGCAGGTGGTCGGCCGGTGCGAGGTGCTCTTCCCCGTGCGGGGAAGTGCCTCCCCGGGGGTCGGCCGGCCCGCGACGTCAGGTCTCGCGACGGACGGCACCCTGGACGTCGCGCTCGTCGAGTCGATGCTCGCGAGCCCCGCCGAGGAGTGGATGGTCCGGCTGCACCCGACCCATGCTCCGCTCGTCCGTCGGACCTTCGACGGCCCGGCGCGGATCCATGGCGCGGCGGGGACGGGCAAGTCGACGATCGGACTCCATCGCGCCGCGTACCTCGCGCGTCTCAACCCCACGGGGCGGGTGCTCGTCACCTCTCTCGGGGACGTCCTGCCGTCCGTCCTGGAGTGCCGGTTCGCCCGGCTCGCGCCGGAGGCGGTGCGACGAGTCGACTTCTGGACGGTCGACGACCTCGCCGCACGGATCCTCCGTGCCCGAGATGCTGCGGTGCGCGTCGATGCCGCACGGGCGATCACGGCGTTCAGCCTCGCGTGGAACCGTGTCGGTCGTCAGGGAGCGCTCGGGGAGTCGGGCCTTCCTGCGACGCACTGGCAGGAGGAGGTGGGCGTCGTCGTGCGCGGCCGCGGGCTCACCGATCTCGACACGTATCTCGCGCTCGACCGGGTCGGTCGGTCGCTCCCGATCACGGAGGCGGAGCGACGCGCCGTCTGGGAGCTCCATCGCGCGTACGCGGACGAGCTCGACGCGGCAGGTGTCACTGACTGGGCCGGTCTCGTGCTCCAGGCTGAGGATGCGTTGCGGGAGCGGCCCTACGGGACCGTGCCGGGAGAGCTCCGGATCGGTTCCGTCATCGTCGACGAGGCGCAGGACCTCTCGTGCTCGCAGGCGCGCCTGCTGCGTGCGGTGGCCGGTGACGGGCCGGACGCGCTGCTGCTGCTCGACGACGGTCGGCAGTCGATCTACCCGGGCGGGTACTCGTTCGACGAGGCGGGCATCGTGCTCGGGGACCGGAGCGTCGCGCTCCGCACGAACTTCCGCAGGGACGGGGCCTCTGCCGATGCCCCGGACGTAGAGCCGGTCCGCTGGCGAGGCGCAGCGTCCGAGCTCCCGGACGCGCTCGTGGCTCGCGTGCAGGACGTCGTGGCAAGCCTGGGGACGAACTACGGCGACGTCGGCGTGCTCGCCCTGACCACGTCCGGAGTGCGCACCGCGGCGGCTGCACTCGTCGCGGCGGGGCTCCCGGTCCGGCGGCTCGCCGACCCGGACGGCGGGCCCGGGGTGCAGGCGGACGCGGTGGCGGTGGGCACGGTCCGGTGGGCGCGGGGCCTCGAGTTCAAGCACGTGCTCCTCTGCGGGTTCCCTGCGGAGAGCGCACAACCCGACGACCGAGGTTCCGGTGCGGCTGCCGAAGCCGGGGACCGTGCGCGACGAGAGCTCCTCGTCGGATCGACCCGTGCGCGGGACGGCCTGTGGATCGCGACGACCGTCGCGTCATGACGGTCCTCATGCCTCTGGTTGTCCACAGCGTGGGTGACCGGGTGGGAATCGGGCGAGCGAGACAATAAGGTTCAGCGCATGACTCTTCCGCGCGTGTTCCGTGGTGCCCTCGTCGGAGCCGTCGTGGCGTGTGTTGTGCTGTCGGGTTGCACGAGAGATGACCCTGCCCCAGAGCCGACGTCCGCGGCCGTGACGGACGAACCGACCGCAGATGCGACGACCGAGCCGGCCGAGATCGTCCCGCCGGAGAAGCCGACACTCATGGCGTCCAACGACGCGATCGGTGCCCGCGCGGCGGCGGAGTACTTCCTGTCCTTGTACGGGTACGTCTTCCAGACCGGTGACCTCACCGAATGGGACGCGATGTGCGATCCGGAGAGTGAGTTCTGCAATGGGGTTCGTGACGCCGTCACCGAGCACGTCGCTAGTGGGAATGTGCAAACAGGGGGAGAGGCAACGATCTCAGTAGGACAGGTCTTGGAGCCGTCTGGAGCGCTCGAGGAATACGAAGTCTCCGGGCTGATGGTGCAAGAGGCCTACGAGATCGTGGACGAGGGCGGCCAGCTCGTGAGTTCCGACGAAGGTGAAGGTGAGATTCCGACATCCATATTCCTCAAGATGGATAGCGCTGGGGAATGGCATATTCGAGCCGTGGCGATGGGGTCATGAAGGTGGCTGGAGGGCCCCTGGTGGTGTCGGTGCTCTCTGTCTCGTGTATTTTCGGTCAGTTCTCTCAACCAGCCGTTGCAGCAACAGAGCGGCTCGAGGGTCCCAGTCTCGTCTTCGCTAGCGATCCACCTCCACCTCCACCTCCGCACCGTATCCGAGGCTTCGCTGGTGATGAGGGTTTCGGAGTAACGGCTGACGGTCTCCGTCTTGTGGACTCCCCGTCGGTCGCATCGCCACCAAACGTCCGAATTACGGAGTCGTCCCTGTGTGCTGCGGGGGCGGTTTTCGCCGCGGGTTGTGCTGGTGGTGGTGTGCTGGATGCTGCAGAGCAGTGCGTGGTTCCTGAGGATTCGACGTTGGCGGCGACGGACGTCCAGGTGTTGTTGCCGAATGGTGAGTGGTCGGCTCCGGAGATCAACAGTTTGATGTACTGCAACGACCCGGGTGTTCCGGTGGTGTTCACTGCGGCGGACTTCCGGGCGTTGGCCTTGGTGCCGTCGGCGATCGTCGTCGGCCCGCCGGGTGGGTGGTTGCCGGTGAACATGGTCAATGTCGTGTATACGGACGCGGCGCCCCAGGTGATCGACACGGCTCTGCTGGGGCAGGCGGTGCGGGTGCGGGCGACGCCGGTCGAGTTCACGTGGGAGTGGGACGACGGGGCGAGCCCGTTGACGACGTCTGACCCGGGTGCGCCGCACCCGAACTACACGGTGTCGCACACCTATACGAAGGTCGGCACGTACACGGTGTCGATGGTGACGCAGTGGTCGGGGGAGTACTCCCTCGACGCTGGTGCGACGTATACGCCGATCGACGGGACCGCGACCACCACGAGCACAGCACCACCGGTGACCGTCACTGAGCTCCGCTCACGCCTCGTCGAAGACCCCGTCGGCTGACGACCTCCGAGCAACGACCCAGCAGCACGACCGCTAGCTAGTGCAGCACCGCGGCGACGACCATGAGGACCGGCAGCGAACCCACGGTCGTGATGAGGATCGTGTCGCGCGCGAGGATCACGCCGCGCTCGTACCGCTGGGCATAGTTGAAGACGTTCTGAGCCGTCGGCAGCGCGGCTAGCGCAACGACCACGAAGAGCTCCTGCCCGGTCAGTCCGAACCCGACGTGACCCACGAGCGCCGCGACCGCAGGCATGACAGCCAGCTTCAGCCCAGAAGCCAGGAGCACATCGCGCCGACCCGATCCGGGCTGCAGGATCTTCTGACCGTTGAGCGACAGCCCATAGCTGATGAGCATCAACGGCACCGCCGCACCGCCGATGATCCTGAAAGGCTCCATCACGGCGTCCGGCAGCTCGACATCCGTCAGGGTGAGCGCGAGGCCGAGAGCAGAACCGATGAGGATCGGGTTCCGCAACGGCTGCGACAGGACCTGCCCGAGCGACGCCCGGCCACCCGTCTTCGCGTCGAGGACAGCGAGCGCGACCGGCGCGAACAGCAACAGCTGGAGCAGGATGACCGGCGCCGAGTACGCCGGGTCCCCGAGGACGTACACCGCGACCGGCAGCCCGATGTTGTTCGCGTTCACGTACCCCGACGCCAACGACCCGATGACCGCCTCGGGCAGCGACCGGCGCCACAGCGCCACCGCGACGACGCCGAACAGCACGAACGAGACGAGCGCGGCGATCAACGACACCGCGAGGAGGGGCGAGAACAGCTGGCCCACCGTGGCGTCCGCGAGGACCGTGAAGAGCAGGCACGGAGACAGGACGAAGAAGACCAGTCGCGCGATGATCGGTTGGGCGTGCGGCCCGAGCAGGTCGACCCGCCCGATCACATACCCGACCCCGATGATCGCGGCGATGATCGTGAAACCGATGAGGACGCCTGTCACCTCCACATCGTGCCTCATCGGCACGACGAGACGCCGAGGGCGACGCCGTGGCGAGACGATCGCCACGTAAGGTTCTGGGGTGATCATCGCAACCCACAACGGCAAGTTCCACGCGGACGACGTCTTCGGCGTCGCCCTCCTCAAGCAGCTCTACCCGGACGCGGAGGTCGTGCGCACCCGCGACCCGGAGGTTCTCGCGTCAGCCGACCTCGTCCTTGACGTCGGCGCGGTGTACGACCCCGCGACGTTGCGGTTCGACCACCACCAGCTGAGCTCGGGAGCCCGGGAGAACGGCATCCTGTACTCCGCGTTCGGGCTCCTGTGGCAGCACTTCGGCAAGGAGTTCTGCGACGGCGACGAGGCCGTCTGGCAGCGCATCGACTCGCGCCTCGTGGTCGGTATCGACGCGGTCGACAACGGGCAGGACCTCTACGCCCTCAACGACTTCAAGGTCGCCCCCCTCGACGTCTCCGAGCTGCTCGGACTGTTCAACCCTCTCGGTGGTGACGAGGAGTTCGACGTCCAGTTCTTCGTCGCCGTCGAGCTGGCGACGCGAGTGCTGCACCGCCTCAAGGCCAAGTACGTGACGTCCCTCGCCGCTGAGCGCGACTTCGTCGAGGCGTTCAAGGCGAGCCCCGACAAGCGTTACGTCGTCCTCGACCGCTTCATCCCGCACGGTGGGATCGCCACGAAGCAGTCCTCGCTCCTCTTCACCGTCTTCCCGGGCGCGACGGGCAACTGGACCCTCCAGACCGTCCGGCCCGAGAACTCCCAGTTCGGGTCGCGCAAGGTGCTGCCCGAGGCGTGGCGCGGACTCAACGGCGAGGCGCTCACCGCCGTCACGGGCGTCGCGGGCTCGGTGTTCTGTCACAAGGCCGGCTTCATCGCGGCCGCCGAGACCCGCGAGGGTGCTCTCGCGCTCCTCGAGCTCGCGCTCAAGGCCTGACGCCCCTGTCCCGGCTGACGAGAGCGGGGCGTGCACGTCGCGTGCACACCCCGCTCTCGTCAGTCACCGGACGACTACCGGGCGAGGAACGACGAGTGCGCCTCGTGGGCGCGTGCGATGAGCGGCGCGAGATCCGCCTCGCCGTCGATCATCTCCCGGAACTTCGGGTCGGCCTTGGCGAGCACCTGCTCGTTCTGGAGCACGCGGGCGTAGAGGCGCTCACGCTCGGTGGCGTCGTGCGTGTACTCGAGGTCCACGTAGTGGCCGGCGTCGTGACGCACGCTGGAGATCGCGGTCTGGATCTTTCCGCGCGGGCTGATGAGCGAGAACACTACGGTGACGACGAGGACGCCGAGGATCACGCTGAGCGACAGGCCCGTGCTGATCTCGACGACCGGGACGTGCTCGCCGCCGTTGATGAAGGGGAGGTTGTTCTCGTGGAGGGCGTGGAGCACGAGCTTGACACCGATGAACCCGAGGATCGTCGCAAGGCCGTACGAGAGGTAGATGAGACGGTCGAGCAGACCGTCGATGAGGAAGTACAGCTGGCGCAGACCCATGAGCGAGAACGCCGTCGCGGTGAACACGATGTAGACGTTCTGGGTGAGCCCGAAGATCGCCGGGATGGAGTCGAGCGCGAAGAGGATGTCGGTGCCGCCGATCGCGACCATGACGAGCAGCATCGGGGTGAGCGCCCGCTTGCCGTCGACCATCGTGAACATCTTGTCGCCGTCGTAGTGCTCCGACGTGTGGAAGACCTTCTTCGCGATCCGGATGATGAAGTTGTCGGCGGAGTGCTCTTCTTCGCTCTCGGGCTTGAGCAGCTTTCCTGCGGTGACGAGCAGGATGAGGCCGAAGATGTAGAACACGGCCGAGAAGCGGTTGATGAGCGCTGCGCCGGCGAAGATGAAACCGGTCCGTGCGATGAGCGCGAAGACGATGCCGAAGAGCAGCACCTTCTGCTGGTCCTCGCGGGGCACCTTGAAGCTCGCCATGATGATGAGGAAGACGAAGAGGTTGTCGACGGACAGGGCCTTCTCCGTGATGTATCCCGCGAAGTACTCCGAGCCCATCGTGGGCCCGCCGAAGACGAGGACCCCCAGGCCGAACACGACCGCGAGCCCGACGTAGATGCTCGACCAGATGGCGGCTTCCTTGAGCGACGGCGTGTGGGCCTTGCGGACGTGGAAGAAGAAGTCGAAGGCGAGGAGCCCGAGGATCGCGAGGATCGTCGCTCCCCATACAGCTCCGGATACTTCGGTCACGTGCGGCCTCCAGCGTGGTCGTCTGATGACAGCCTGGTGGCTGCCATGCCGTCTCAACGTCCCTGTGGCGCTGAGGGTTCCCTGCCCTGGTGTGACGTAGACCCCGCAGGAACCTGCGCCTCGACCCGTCGTGCGCTCAGGTCGGTGTGGCCAGGTCACGCGCCTGCCGGAGCACGTCGTCGAGCATCTGTGGCGTGAGCCGACCGGTGAACGTGTTCTGCTGGCTCACGTGGAAGCACCCGAGGACGTCGAGCACACGACCGCTCGGGTGCTCCAGCCGGATCTGGGCGGCATGGGCGAAGCGTGGGCGCGGTCGGGGGACGGTCCATCCCTGGTCTGCGAGCGTGGAGAGCAGCGCCTGCCATCCGAAGCCGCCGAGCACCACGGCGACGCGGACCGTCGGGGCGAGCAGCTCGAGCTCGCGCCCGAGGTAGGGGGAGCAGCGCCGTCGCTCGTCGGGGGTCGGCTTGTTGTCGGGTGGTGCGCAGTGCACGGGCGCCGTGACGCGGACGTCGTGCAGCGTGAGCCCGTCCGTCCGATGCACCGACGTGGGCTGGGACGCGAGGCCCGTGCGGTGCATCGCCGCGAAGAGGAAGTCGCCGCTGCGGTCCCCGGTGAACATGCGCCCGGTGCGGTTCCCACCGTGGGCGGCAGGTGCGAGGCCGACGACGAGGATGCGAGCCTGCTCGTCGCCGAAGCTCGGGACAGGGCGGGCCCAGTACTCCTCGTCGCGGAACGACGCCCGTCGGAGCTCGCCGACCTCCTCACGCCACGCGACGAGGCGCGGGCAGGCGAAGCACTCGGAGACGAGGGCGTCGACCTCGCGCAGCGTGCCGGCGGTCGAGGCGAGCAGCGGCCAGGTCGAGGCCGTGACGCCCAGGTCAGGCATCCACCCGCTCCGGCTGTGCCGCCCCGGTCCCTCGTGCGAGGTAGACCGCCTCGGTCCGGGACGACGCGCCGAGCTTGCGGAGGATCGCCGAGACGTGGACCGACGCGGTCTTGGCCGTGATGAAGAGCCGGTCACCGATCTGCCGGTTGGTGAGCCCTTGGCCGAGGAGGCCGAGGACCTGGCGCTCGCGCTGGGTGAGCGCGGTGATGTCGGCGGTCGACCGCCGTCCGGGCACGACCGTGCCTGCCGCGGTGCGGTCCGGTGCGCCTGGTCCGGTGAGGGTGAGTCCCGCGGCAGCCGCCACCTCCTCGATGCGGCGCGTCACGAGACCTGCGCCGAGGGCGGTCGAGAGAGCGAGTGCGGAGCGCAGGACATCGAGCGCCTGCTCGGCGTCCGGCGAGGCGAGCATCGCCTCGGCGAGGCGCTGGCGTGAGTAGGCGCGCAGGTGCGCGTGACCGGCGGGCTCGTCGAGCATCCGTACCGCCTCGCGCCAGGCGGACACGTCCTGGCCCGTGCCGTGGGGCCCGCTGACCTCGGCCTCGAAGAGAGCCGACCACAGTCCGTGGCTCGGCCAGGTGGACATCCGTGCGAGCCGCGCACGCAGAGCGCGCTCGTGCCCGTCGGGGTCACGGGTGGCCTCGACGGGAACGAGCGCCGAGGGCCCGGACGCCCGGATGCCGGCGAGGATGCGTGCGGCGAGCGTCAAGAGCGGGAGGTCGTAGCCGGGCGCGGTGGCGCGGTCCTCCACAGCGAGCATGTTGACGTGAGACCACGCGGAGCTGAGGTCGTCGAGGGCGAGGAACATCTCTCCGGCGACGCGTGCGACCCCGAGCCTCGTCTGGACCTCGACCTCGGACAGGGTCGACATCACCCCGCGGAACGTGCGGTACATCTCGTGCGTGCCGTCGACGTCCCCGCGCCACAGAGCGAGCCACAGCTTCGCTCGACGCAGGTAGAGGCTGAACGCCCGAGGCGCCTCGAGGGCGAGCGTCCGGTCGATGAGGGCTTCGGCTCGGTCCCACTGCCCGAGGGCGAGCAGCGGGTCGACGGCGTTGGAGCTGAGGATCACGCCGGAGGTGCGCTCCACCCCGAGGTCGCGGGCGTGTGCCAGCCCCTCCTCGGCGACGCGCAGCGCCTCCTCGTGACGCCCGGTGAGGTAGAGGACGTCGGAGGAGTTGACGCGGTACCGCAGGAGGGCGTTCGGGTCGTCGCCGGCCAGGACCCGGGCGTGCTCGAGGTCGGCGAACCCTTCGGGGACCTGCCCGTCGGAGATGCGCGAGACGCCGCGCAGGTTGACGGCGATGGACATGTGCCGGGTCGCGCCGGCCGCACGGGAGGCGTCCAGCGCGCGGGTGGCGACCTCGATCGCCCGCTCGAGCTGCCCTTCGATCATGAGCCGCCCCGCGAGCGAGGCGAGGATCTTCGCGTGCAGGCTCCCGTCCCGGGGTGAGCAGCCGGGGTCCTGGTCGGTGGCGTCGTCAGGCTCCCGGGCGTCCGGGACGAGCGCGAGCGCTTCTTCGAGGAGAGGGACCGACCCGGGCCGTCCCACGTTGGCGAGGTAGTGGGCCTTCTCGCGCAGCAGGGCGGCGTACTGGGCCGGCGGTTCGCGGGGACAGTCGGCGATCGCCAGGTCGATCATCGCGACCGAGCGCTCGCCGTCCCCCGCGTTGCGCAGGACGGACGCGGTCGCCGCGAGGAGCTCGTGGCGCGTGCGACCCGCGACGTGCTCCGGGTCTGGGACCTGGTCCCACAGGTCCAGCGCCTGCTCACCCATGTGGACGGCGGTGGCGAACGCGAAGGACGCTCGCGCTGCGTCCATCGCGACGAGCGTCGCGGGGAAGGCGCGCGGGGCGTTGTGCGCCGAGAGCCAGTGGTAGGCGATCTCGCTCGCGCGGTCCTGCGGGCCGACTCCGTTCTCCAGCGCCTCGGCGAAGAGGGTGTGGAACCGGGCGCGCTCTCCCGGGAGGAGGTCGGTGCCGATGGCCTCCGCGACGAGCGCGTGCCGGAACGTGTAGGACTCGTCGTCCACGACGAGCACGTTGGCGGTGACCGCCTCGCGGGCCGCGGTGTCGAGCGCCGCAGGGCCTCCCGTGAAGACCGCGGTGAGCAGCTCGTGGGAGACACGGACACCGCCGACCGCCACGAGCCGCAGGAACGCCTGGGTCGGTTCGCTCAGTCGCTCGTAGCGGGCGAGGAGCAGCTCGCGGAGGGTCGTCGGCAGGTACAGACCGTCGCCCTCGATCTCCAGGCCGAGCAGCTCCTCGACGAAGAACGGGACGCCCTCGCTGCGCTCGTAGACGTGCTCCACCACCCGGGCGCTCGCGGGAGAGCCGAGGATGGCGCAGGCCTGCTGCTGCACCTCGTCGAGCGTCAGCCGGCGGACCTCGTGACGGACGAGGCGCCGGTCGCGCTCGAGCCCGGTGAGGAAGCCGCGCAGGGGGTGGCCGCGGGGCACGTCGTCGCTCCGGAAGCTCAGCAGCACCATGAGGTGGCCCGTCGTGAGGGCGCGCAGGAGGAACCGCAGGACGGTGAGGGTGGAGTCGTCGGCCCACTGGAGGTCCTCGACGACGACGAGCAGAGGGGTGCCCGCAGCGATGTTCTCCAGGAGAGTGGAGATCGCCTCGTGGACGTGGTTCAGGTCCCGGTCGGCACCTGGATCCTCGACCCCGATCTCGGGGAGCAGCACACCGAGCGCCGAGCGACCGGGTCCCGCGGCGCGTCGGACGGTGTCGGTTCCGACGGCGGCGACGAGACCTCGGAGGATGCCGGCGAGCGGCGCGTACGGGGCACCGACGGGGCCGAGGTCCACGCACTGTCCTGTGAGGACGAGCACTCCCGCGCTGTCGGCGAACTCGCGGATCAGTCGCGTCTTGCCGATGCCGGCCTCTCCGCTGACGACGACGGCACGTGGCGACCCCGCCAGGGTCTCGTCGAGCAGCGAGCGCAGGGCCGCGAGGTTGGCCTCACGGCCGATCAGGGCGGGGCTGGTCGCTGATGCGGTCACCGTGCCATCGTGCCACGGGGCACCGACTCGGGACGGTGCGCCCGGAGGGCTCGAGCCCACGCCCGGACGGACGCGCCGAGGCGCAGCGACCGGTGGGCCGCACGGTCGCCGGGGGCAGCGCGCCCGGTCGGCGTGAACGCGTCCGGTGCGAGCCTCTCCGTGGCCACGCGGCGCTGCTCCGCGGCGCGGCCGATCTCGTCCTCACGCTGCCGGGCGATGACCTGGGAGGTGTACTCGAACATGTGCATGGCGTGCCTCGCGTCTCTGGAGAACCTCGGTGCTGCACCGTTCCCGGTGCTGTCATCCATCGTGGTTCCCCAGGGTGGTCCCGGTCATCGGGACAATGCCTCATCTTCGGCTCTGACCTGCGCCTTAGGTCCGGCGGATCCGTCTTAGGCCGCACCCGGAGGTCTTAGGTGCCCGGGGGTGGCGCGGCCAACCATCCGTCGACGCCGGCCAGCAGCCGGGTCTTCGTCGTGACGGACGCCCGGCTGGCTCGGATCGACGAGCGCGCGAGCTCGGCGAGAGCCGCGTCGTCGAAGCCGTGCACGGTGCGTGCGCTCTCGTACTGTGCGACGAGCCGCGAGCCGAAGAGCAGAGGGTCGTCGGCGCCGAGCGCGACCACCGCGCCCGCGCTCACGAGCGCACGCAGCGGGACGAGCGAGTCGTGGGCGTAGACGCCGAGCGACACGTTGGACGCAGGGTTGACCTCGAGGGCGACACCTGCGGCGACGATCCGGTCGAGGAGCGCCGGGTCCTCGGTCGCGCGGACACCGTGACCGAGGCGGTCCGGAGCGAGGTGGCCGAGGACCTCGCCGAGGTGCGCGGGACCGAGCAGCTCGCCCCCGTGCGGGACCGATGCGAGCCCTGCACGGCGGGCGATGGAGAACGCCCCGGCGAAGTCTGCGGTCTCGCCGCGGCGCTCGTCGTTGCTCAGCCCGAACCCGATCACCTCACCGGCGCCCTCGCCGGCGTGCTGCGCGGCGAGCCGCGCGAGAGTGCGCGCCTCGAGCGGGTGCCGCATCCGTGACCCCGCGACGACGACCGCCACCTCGGTGCCGAACGCCGCGGACCCCACGCGTGCCGCGTCGAGCACGATCTCCAGCGCGGGCGTGATCCCGCCGACGAGCGGAGCGTACGACGTCGGGTCGATCTGGATCTCGAGCCGCCCCGACCCCTCGGCCGCGTCGTCCTCGGCCGCCTCGAGAACGATGCGTCGCATGTCGGACTCGGACCGCACGCACGCACGCGCCGCGTCGTAGAGGCGCTGGAACCGGAACCAGCCCCGCGCGCTCGCGGGGACGCGCAGGGGGTCGGCGTCGAGGAGAGCCGGGGGCAGCCGTACGCCGGCGCTCTTCGCGAGGTCCTCGAGGGTCGACTGCCGCATGGAGCCGGTGAAGTGCAGGTGCAGGTGCGCCTTGGGCAGGGTCCGCAGGTCACGGTGCATCTCGTCGCGCATCTGCAGAGTCTGCCAGGATCCGGGACCTCCGGCCCACGAGTCCCTCGAGCCGCGGGGCCAGGATGAAGAGGTGAGCAGGACGGGCTGGACGGACGAGGGGATCGACATGCGAGTTCTGGTCAGTGCAGCCTCGAAGCACGGGTCGACGCGGGAGATCGCGGGGGTGATCGCCAAGACGCTCGACCGTGCCGGTTTCGACTGCGACCACATCGAGCCGGCCGACATCGCGGACGCGGGGCACTACGACGCGGTCGTCGTCGGCTCGGCGATCTACATGGGGCAGTGGTTGGGCGAGGCTCGCGACCTGCTCGAGCGCATCGAGTCCCAGGTGTCGACGAAGCCGCTGTGGTTGTTCTCCTCGGGGCTCTCGGAGTCCCCGCGGACCCGCGGGAGCGCGCCCCCCGTCGGCGGTTCGCGCATCGAGCGGCTCCAGCCGTGCGAGCACCAGCACTTCTCGGGCAAGCTCGACGTCCTCCAGCTCAGCCTGGCCGAGCGCGCTGCGATCCTCGCAGCCCGCGGTACGTACGGCGACGCACGGGACATGGACGCGGTCGCCGAGTGGGCGGCGAGCATCGGACGGACCCTCGCGGCGTCCGTGCACCCCGTCTGACGGACACCTCGTCCGACAGACGGCCGAGGTGCCCTCCCTCCCTGCCTGACGCTTCCGGCTGCTCAGGGGGTCGGGAGGATGCCGCGCTCGATCGCCCGTGTCACGGCGTGCGTCCGGTCGGCGACACCGAGCTTCGCGAACGCTCGGAGCAGGTGCGTCTTGACCGTGGCCTCCGAGATGAACAGCTCGCGCCCGATCGCCGGGTTGCTCAGGCCCCGCGCCACGGCGCCGAGGACCTCGAGCTCGCGCGGGGTGAGGCGTTCGGTGTCGTCCCGCATCTGTGTGACGAGACGCGTGGCCACGGACGGCGTGAGGACGGTCTGACCGCGGGCCGCGGCCCGGACGCCGGCGACGAGCTCGGCCCGTGGTGTGTCCTTGAGCAGGTACCCGGTCGCGCCGGCCTCGACCGCGCGGAGGATCTCGGAGTCCGTCTCGTACGTGGTGAGCACCACGACGCGCGGAGCGCCGGGCAGCGCGACGATGGCCCGTGTCGCAGCCACGCCGTCGAGCACGGGCATCCTCAGGTCCGTGAGGACCACGTCCGGTGCGAGCTCTCGCGTGAGGTCGATGGCCTGCTGGCCGTCCTCGGCCTCGCCCACCACCTCGATGTCCGGCTCGACACCGAGCATCCCGGCGATCCCGGCACGGACGACAGGGTGGTCGTCGACGACGAGGACGCGCACGACGCTCGGTCGCGGGACGTCCGCATCGGCGGAGGATCCAGCAGCGTGCGGAGCGTCAGTCATCGCTGACTCCCGGGACCACGACCGTGACGCACGTCCCGCTGTCGTCCGAGGTGACCTCCACGGTCCCACCGTAGGCGACCACGCGCTCCCGCATGCCGCGGAGCCCGAAGCCCTCGCGGGTGCCCGGCGCGATCCCGGTCCCGTCGTCCCGGACACCGAGCGTCGTCGTGGCGGCACCAGCCCGCAGCGTGAGGTGCACGGCCTGCGCACGTGCGTGCCGGCGCACGTTCGACAACGACTCCTGGGCCGCACGCAGGAGCACGACGTCCGCCCCCGTGGGCAGAGACTCGACACGATCGACCTCGGCGTGGACCTCGGTCTCCGTGTCCGTGGCGAAGGCCGCAGCCAGCCGTTCGAGAGCCTGGGAGAGGGTCGAGTCGTGGAGCGATGGCGGCGCGAACGCGGCGACGAGGGAGCGCGCTTCGGCGAGGTTCTCCCGGGCCGTGCGCTCGATGAGGCTCAACCGCGTCGCCAGAGCGTCGGTGGCTCCCCGGTCGAGGTCCGCGGCAGCCGTCTGCGCGAGCATGACCACGCTCGTGAAGCCCTGGGCGAGCGTGTCGTGGATCTCCCGGGCGACGCGCTCCCGTTCCGCGGTGACCCCGGCGGCGTGCTGGGTGCGACCCAGCTCCTCCTGCGCGGCCTGGAGCTGGTCCAGGAGCTGGGACCGCCGCTCGCCCTGCTGGATGATCGTCCGGAGCCACACGCCCATGAGGATGGCGAACGCGAAGCCCAGGAGCATCTGGAAGGCGATGACCGCCGTGCTCTCCCCTGAGTCCCGGAGCCGGAAGAGGAGCGAGAGCGTGACCAGCGTCGTCAGCACGGCGCACAGCCAGGCGCCGACCCGGGTGGTCGGCGCGAGGAGCCAGATCTGCGAGTAGGCGACGAAGAGCAGCACCGTGCCCATGGGGTTGAGCCCGGTGACGAGCGCCGTCACCGTGAAGAGGACCGCGAGGTAGGCGTACCCGAGACCGTGCGCCTCCTCGTCCACCGCGCGTCTCCCCACGGACCAGTACACGAGCACGAGGGCGCCGAGCGCACCGAGCGCGACGAGGAGGTCGAGGTCGCCGCGCCGGAGCGCACCGGGGTCCGCGGCCACGAGCGAGCCGGCGGCGATGGCCACGAGGACGTAGAACGCCAGGTGCCAGTACGACAGCACCCGCGTCCACGTGTGGGCGTCCCGCGCGACCTGACCGCCGACGGTCACGACGTCGGCGTCAGCCGTCATCGCGGCGCCTCCAGCGGAACGTCCGCACGCCGACCACGAGCCCCAGGACCAGCCACGCCATGAGGACGAGCGCGGTCGTCCCGTGCTGCCAGGAGCCCGAGGCCTCCCACTCCTGCCCCTCAGGAGGCAGGAACACCGAGCGCATCCCCTGCGCCATCCACTTGAGCGGGAACACCTCGGCGACCCGCTGCATCCACGTCGGGAGGTCGGTGAAGACGAAGAACACGCCCGAGATGAACTGGAGCACGAGCACGACCGGGGTGACGACCGCGCTCGCGGACTTCCCGGTGCGGGGCAGGACCGAGAAGGCGACACCGCAAACCGCGCCGGTCGCGGTGCCGAGGAGGAACACCCACGCGAAGGTCGTCCAGGCGGACGCGGTGGTCGGGAGGTCGATGTCGAACGCGAGAGCGCCGATCCCGAGCAGCAGCGCCACCTGGACGACGGAGACGAGCAGGACCTGCCCGATCTTCCCGAGGAAGAAGCTCACGGCGGGCATCGGTGTGGCGCGCAGTCGTTTGAGCGCTCCTTCGTCGCGCTGGACCGCGATGGAGATCGCGAGGGACTGGAAGCTCGTGAGCATGATGCCGGTAGCCACCATGCCTGGGAGGAAGTACTGCGCGAACGGGATGCCGCCCGGCCCGTCCGCGGCGCCACCCTGCCGGTCCTGGCCGAACACCGTGGCGAAGATCGCCAGCATGATCACGGGGTACGCGAAGATGAAGATCACGGCGTCGCGCTCGCGGAAGAAGGTCATGAGCTCGACGCGGGTCCGTGCGGCACCGAGACGGAGTGCGCTCGGGAGCCGTGTCTCGGTGGTCAGTGCGCTCGAGGCTGCGGAGGGCGAGGTCGTGGTGCTCATCGTGTCGTCTCCAGGTCCGGGACCGGTCCGTCGGTGGTGTGCGGGGCTGCGGTGTCCTGCGGGTGCTCTGCGCCGGAGATGAGGCTGAGGTAGACGTCCTCGAGGCTCGGTTGGACGACGCGGAGGTCCGGCACCTCTCCGTCCGGTCCTGCGGCCTCGCGGGAGAGTCGCGTGACGAGAGCCGTCGGGGTGGCTGTCCGCTCGCTGTGCGCGGTCCCGTCCTGCGTCCAGTGCACCACCGGTCGGCGGGCGTCGGGACCACCGAGCTCGTCGGGCGCGCCGAGGGCGACGACGCGCCCGTCTCGCACCACGGCGGCGCGGTCCGCGAGGTAGGCCGCCTCGTCGAGGTAGTGCGTGGTCAGCAGGATGGTCGTCCCGCCGTCACGGAGACCTTTGACGAGCTCCCAGAAGCTGCGCCGTGCCTGCGGGTCGAAGCCCGTGGTCGGCTCGTCGAGGAAGAGGAGCTCCGGTCTGCCGACGATGCCCAGGGCCACGTCGAGCCGGCGGCGCTGGCCGCCGGACAGTGCGGCTGAGCGGTTCGTCGCCTTCTCGCGGAGACCGACGGCGTCGATCACCTCGTCAGCGTCGCGTGGGTCCGGGTAGAAGGTCGCGAAGTGATGGACGAGCTCGGAGACGGTCAGCTCGCTCTGCTCCCGAGAGTCCTGCATGACGACCCCGAGCCGGCTGCGCCACTGCCGACCCGCGTGCGCAGGATCCTGGCCGAGCACTTGGACCTGTCCGCTGTCGGCGGACCGGAAGCCCTCGAGGATCTCGACCGTCGTCGTCTTTCCGGCACCGTTGGGGCCGAGGATCGCGAAGATCTCGCCGGTCCGCACCTCGAGGTCCAGCCCGTCGACCGCCTGATGGGCCCCGTACCGCTTGCGCAGCCCGGTCACCTCGACCGCGAGCCCGTTGTCGCCTGTTCGTCGTCCTGTCATGTGATCAGCATGGCGCGTGACGCCCCGGCACGGCAGTGGTCGACCGGACGAGATCCCCGTCCACCGGTCGGTGGACAGGAGAGCGTGCCGGGGGTCGCGGGGGAGCCGGTTAGACCGTGGCACTCCCGTCGCGTAGAGTGTCCATTCGGTGGTTGACGTCCGCCATGCTGACGTGTGCCCGCAAGGACATGCGCCGGCTGCACGAGAAGGACGTCCGTCGCAAAGGGTAGTGGCGCAATTGGTAGCGCAGCGGTCTCCAAAACCGCAGGTTGCAGGTTCGAGCCCTGTCTACCCTGCTAGGTGTCGCCCCGGCCGAGAGGCCGGTGGCGGGACAGCTCCGAGGATGGAGCGACAAGCCATGGACGAGCGATCACGAGAGCCACGACGTAGGGACGAACAGTGAGCGATTCCGCATCCGGTGCCGCCAGCGCCGAGGGCGTCGGTGTCAGTGGTGCGAGGAAGAGCGACAAGCATCCTGCGGCGAAGAAGGCCAACATCTTCGCTCGGATCGCGCTCTTCGTGCGCCAGGTCGTCGCCGAGCTGAAGAAGGTCGTCGCTCCGACCCGGCCGGAGTTCCTCAACTACACCGTGGTCGTCATCGTGTTCGTCCTCGTGGCCATGGCCTTCGTGCTCGTCCTCGACTTCCTCATCAACAAGGGCGTCTCCTGGGTGTTCGGCTAGCGCCGGTCCGCCCGAGGGGAGCCCGGACTCCCTGACGGGCGAGGATCGTCCAGCACAGCAGAACGGTGCAACCAGGCAGCACAGCCCGGTGCACGTCCATCAGTTTGGCCCGAGCTCGTCTCGGGTAGTCATCAGAAAGCAGGTTCACCCGTGTCTCAGGAGTCGTTCGAGCCGACGGAGGAGATCGTCGACGCCGTCGTACCCGACGCCGAGAGTGCAGACGCGGACGCTGCGGCGCCCGAGGACGCACCGGTGGACGCTGAAGCCTCTGCCGACGAGGCTGCTGACGCGGTCACCGACGACGGCGACGAGCCGACCGAGGTCGCTGCCGCCGAGGCGCACGAGCCTGAGGCCGCCGAGCCCGAGGACGACGACGAGGACCCGGTCGAGGCGTTCCGCCGCGAGCTGCGGTCCAAGCCGGGCGACTGGTTCGTCATCCACTCGTACGCCGGCTACGAGAACCGCGTGAAGGCCAACCTGGAGAACCGCATCCAGAGCCTCAACATGGAGGACTACATCTTCCAGATCGAGGTTCCGATGGAAGAGGTGACCGAGATCAAGAACGCGCAGAAGAAGGTCGTCCGCCGCGTTCGGATCCCCGGTTACGTCCTCGTCCGCATGGACCTCACCGACGAGTCGTGGGGCGCCGTGCGCCACACGCCGGGTGTGACTGGCTTCGTCGGCCACACCCACCAGCCGGTGCCCCTCACGCAGAACGAGGTCTTCGGCATGCTGTCGCCCTCGATCACCCCGAAGGTCGAGGCGGGCGCGAAGGGTGCGACCGGTCGTCCCGCGATCGAGGTCGACTTCCAGGTCGGCGAGTCGGTCACCGTCACGGACGGGCCGTTCGACACGCTGCCCGCCACGATCTCCGAGATCAGCCCCGAGAGCCAGAAGCTTAAGGTGCTGGTGTCCATCTTCGGCCGGGAGACCCCGGTCGAGCTGTCGTTCAGCCAGGTTGCGAAGATCTGATCCTGAGCGAGACGACGGCGTCATGTGGCGTCGTCAACTACTGAGTCAGAACACGAAGGACCCGATATGCCTCCCAAGAAAAAGGTATCTGGGCTGATCAAGCTCCAGATCAAGGCCGGCGCTGCCACGCCGGCACCCCCGATCGGCCCCGCGCTCGGTCAGCACGGCGTCAACATCATGGAGTTCTGCAAGGCGTACAACGCCGCGACCGAGTCGCAGCGGGGCAACGTCGTGCCGGTGGAGATCACGGTCTACGAAGACCGCACCTTCACCTTCATCACGAAGACGCCGCCGGCAGCAGAGCTCATCAAGCTGGCCGCCGGTGTGGCAAAGGGCTCGCCCACGCCGCACACGGTCAAGGTCGCGACCCTCTCGGGCGCCCAGGTGCGCGAGATCGCACAGACCAAGCTCGAAGACCTCAACGCCAACGACATCGACGCAGCGTCGAAGATCATCGCCGGCACCGCCCGTTCCATGGGCATCAAGGTCGAGGGCTGAGAAGCTCCGCCTCATTTCATTGATCCCTGAGGCTCGACCCCAGGGAAAGTGGCAGGGTCCGCGCGGACCCGTCGACCACGACTGCTCCAAGGAGAACAAGCAGATGGCAACGCGCAGCAAGGCATACCGCTCAGCGGACGAGAAGATCGATCGCGACAACCTCTACACCCCTCTCGAGGCTGTCCGCCTCGCGAAGGAGACCTCGGTCACCAAGTGGGACGCGACCGTCGAGGTCGCCTTCCGCCTCGGGGTCGACCCCCGCAAGGCGGACCAGATGGTCCGTGGCACCGTCAACCTGCCGCACGGTACGGGCAAGACCGCTCGGGTCCTGGTCTTCGCAACCGGCGAGCGTGCAGAGCAGGCTCGCGCAGCGGGTGCCGACATCGTCGGTGGCGACGAGCTCATCGAGAAGGTCGCGGCCGGCTACACGGACTTCGACTCCGCCGTCGCGACCCCTGACCTCATGGGCAAGGTCGGACGCCTCGGAAAGGTCCTCGGACCCCGTGGCCTCATGCCGAACCCGAAGACCGGAACGGTCACGATGGACGTCGCGAAGGCTGTGACCGAGATCAAGGGCGGAAAGATCGAGTTCCGCGTCGACAAGCACTCGAACCTCCACTTCATCATCGGCAAGGTCTCCTTCACCGAGGAGCAGCTCGTGGAGAACTACGCGGCCGCGATCGAAGAGGTCCTCCGTCTCAAGCCGTCCTCCTCCAAGGGCCGCTACATCTCGAAGGCGACGCTCGCGACGACGATGGGCCCCGGCATCCCCGTGGACCAGTCGAAGACGACGAAGCTGCTCGGCGAGGACGAGGCCTGAGAGGCCAGCTCCACCACGCATCACCGAAGGCCGGGTCCCTGGGAGGGGCCCGGCCTTCTGCGCGCCCGAGACCTTCGACGTGAGCCGTGTATCACGGGCGCGCGCGCTCCCTCTTGAGAGGTAACAGCAGACGGCCACGACGGGGTGCGCGATGGTGACGATCAGGAGGACCCGGTACCGACCGGGACTATGGTGCAACTCGTCGTTCAGCCTTACAATCGGCGCACGGTTGGTCTTACCCGCGCCCCAGGGGGTGCAGACAGGTGGGCATCATCGCTGACGAGACGTCCGAGACCGGCTTTGCCCGAGGTGGCCTCGCCGAGCGGGCGTCGCGCGCGCTCACCGCCTATCGCGCCGGCTTCCCGGCGCTCATGAGCGAGGTCGTCCGCGAGACGACTCCCCTGTTGTGGCACACGATCCGCTCCCAAGGTGTCGACCGAGAGGTGGCCGAAGACCTCGTCCAGGGCGTGTGGCTCTCGTTCGTGCGCAACATGGATGCGATCCGAGAGAGCGATGCGGTGCTCCAGTGGCTCTTGGTCGCTGCGCGGCGAGCCGCATGGGAGTCCGTCCGGCAACGCCGCGCCGAGGTGGCTCGTCGGGCAGCGGTGGAGGATCTCGACCGCGCCGCCCCGGCCGTTGCCGATCGAGAGCCGGCACCCGACGTCCAGGTCCTCACCTCCGAGCGGGACCGGACCCTCTGGGAGCGCTACGCGCTCCTGCCCGAGCGGTGTCAGGAGCTGCTCAAGCTCATCTCCCTGGCAGACCGCCCCGACTACAAGCACATCTCTGAAGCGCTCGACATGCCGGTCGGGAGCATCGGCGCGACGCGAGGCCGGTGCCTGGCGAAGCTGCGCACGCTGCTCGCGGGGGACGACGTCTGGGGGGCACCATGAACGAATCGTTCGGCACGCGCCGGTTCGACCCGGACGGGACGCTCGGCCCTGGCGACGAGCGGGTCCTGTCCGCGCTCGGCGCGTGCGTCGCGGCAGTCGACCCCGTGCCCGACGGGCTCGTGGACCGTGTGCTCTTCGCGATGACTCTCGAAAGCCTGCACGTCGAGACCATGGAGGTCCGACGCGTCGGGATGCCGGAGCACGCGCTGCGCAGCGACGAGCCGGTCGAGGCGCAGACGATCACGTTCACCTCGGCCGATCTCAGCGTGATGATCTCGCTCAGCCCGTCCGACGGGGAGGTCCGCGTCGACGGGTGGATCTCGGAGCCCGGGGTGCGCGCCGTGGAGCTCCATCGGCTGGGGGCCCAGGATGCGACCGAGACGGACGGTGAGGGACGTTTCGTCTTCGCCCGTGTCCCGCACGGTCAGGTGAGCCTCATCATCCGCGACGGAGACCGGGCGCCGCTGAGCACACCCGTGATCGAGCTCTGAGGGCGCCGCTCTGCCTGGGGCGGGACGGCGGAAGCAGTGCTCGTGATGCACGACGACCTACGAGAGGGACGGCATGAGTGAGAGCTCGGACGGACAGGGTGCGCAGCGGCGCGACGGCGGCGACGGAGGCGGTCCGAGCGCACCGCTCGAGTGGCGGACGAGGTTCCTCGACCCGGGTGGCGCGTACCGGACCCGGAGCGACGGTCAGCTGCAGCCGACGTGGTACGTCCAGGACCGGATCCTCGTGTCCGGTCCGGCACCGGAGTCACGCCTCAGCGCGCGGGAGCAGCCCGGGCTCGCCGCGCTCGCGCGGGTGGCTGCCGAGGCCGGCTATGACATCGAGGTCGACGAGCGCGACGTCGCGGAGGCCCAGGCCATCCGGTCGGCCGACATCCCGCGGGTGCTGCAGGACGCCGTCCTCGAGGACTTCACGTTCGGCGTCACGCTCGTGCCTGCCGAGGGCAGGGTCGAGTCGCCGCCGGAGGCGTGGGACATCCTCCAGGCTGTCCGCCTCGACGAGGGGGTGCGCAAGGCTGCGGAAGGGCGTGTCCCCTCCCGGGACCCTGCCAGCTGGGGGAGCGGGACCGTCTACGGGCTGGAGCACGTGGTCGGTGCGGTGCCGTTCACCCAGTCCCACCCGTACACCCAGGGGCACCCCTACACGCAGGGGCATCCGTACACCCAGTCCCACCCGTACACGCAAGGTCGCCCCTATACGCAGGGGCATCCGTATACCCAAGGCCACCCCTACACGCAGGGTCACCCGTACACGCAGGGGCATCCGGCCTCGGGCCTGTGGGAGTACTCACGGGCCGGGTCGGGGGGCCGTCAGCCGGTCGCTTGGGTGGGGCCGGCTCCGACGCGCAGCCACCCGGACGGGCCCGGACCGTTCCGTACGAAGGACGGAGTTCCTCGGACGGTCGTCGCAGTCCTCGACACGGGCACGGGGGAGCACTCGTGGCTCGGGCCCGACGTCGTCCGGCGTGACCCGACGGTCCTCGGTCAGCCGGTCGGGCCGTTCCGCGCCCCGGTCCACCCGGTGGAGGACTCGGAGATCGGCGGGATGTCGCTCGCCCCGCTCACCGGCCCTCTCGACCCGGTGGCGGGCCACGGCACCTTCATCGCGGGGGTGGTGCGCCAGGTCGCGCCCGACGTCGGACTCTTGTCGTGCCGGCTCTACGGCGGGACAGGAGTGGTCGCGGAGGCCGACCTGCTCCTGTCCTTGCGCAGGCTCCTGTCGTTCCACATCCTCGGCCTGCTCGGCAGGGAGGGCTACACGCCTGTCGACGTCCTCAACCTGTCCGTCGGCTACTACCACGAACGCCCGGAGGACGAGGTGTTCGACGAACCGTTCGCCCGCGCTCTCCGACGCCTGCGGTACTGGGGCGTCGTCGTGGTCGTGTCGGCGGGGAACGACGGGGTGACCAAGCCGAGCTTCCCGGCGGCGTTCGCGCCGCTCGTCGACCGGTTCGCGTCGCCGGTGACGCCGCTCGACCCGAGCGAGCTGTCCGACGAGCTGGCGCCGATCGTTGCGGTGGGTGCGCTCAACCCCGACGGCACGACCGCGTTGTTCAGCAACGACGGGCCCTGGGTGACGACATCGCGTGTCGGCGCGTCGATGGTGAGCACGGCTCCGGCGGTGGTGAGCGGTGCGCTCACCGCCTCCCGGTCGGTCCCGGGGCTGTGGGACCCGATCGAGCGTCGGACGATCAACCCTGACGGGTGCACGGGCGGGTTCGTCGTCTGGAGCGGCACGTCGTTCGCCGGCCCTCTCGTAGCGGGGCAGATCGCGGGTGCGGTGTTCGAGCAGAACCTCGTGGGCAAGCGGCTGCCGAGCTCGTCCTCGTGGGAGAAGCTGCGGGACGAGCACCGGGCGCGCGGCTGGGCCGCGGTGAAGGAGGTCGTGGGGCTGTCGGTCTGAGCGGACGGCACGTCTGGTCGTCGACCGGGACGGCTCTGGCCCGGGCGGAGAGCCCGTAGGTACACTCGGGACCTCTTTTCCCTGTGCCTACGGAGGCGCCGTGCTCGCTCGACGTGTCGAGGGCTCGAACGGCTCGGACGTGCTCGCTGCAGTCGCTGCTGGCCTGGACGAAGGGCTCGCCCTCAGCGCCCGCGGGCTGCCGGCGCAGGCGCTGGACGTTCTCGCGTCGGCCCTCGATCTGCTCGACGGATCTGCGGACCTCGAGGTGCTCCATACCGTCGACGGCGAGCACGACGGCGCGCACGACGGGGGCCCCGGGGACCCTGGGCGTCCCGGACACCCTGCGCGCCGTGCGCAGTATCTGCGCGCTCGACTCCTGCTGTCGATGGCGCTGAGCCGCTACGAGCTCGACGGCGATCGTGCCGTCACGACGGCGCTCCTCTCGGTCGCCGAGCGTGCGGCTCGTGCGGCGCAGGCTCCCGAGGTGCTCGTGGCGATCCACGGGCAGCGAGGGCTGCTCGCGATGCGTGCGGGTGAGCTCCAGGAGGCCGCTGCCCACCTGGACGACGGGGTCGCTCTCGTCGAGCACGCCGAGGCCCGCGACGCGTGCATCCTCATGCTCAACCGTGGCTCGCTGCACCTCGATCAGGGGAACCTGGTCCAGGCGCGGGAGGACCTGCGGTCCTGCGTCGCCCGTGCGCAGGCGATCGACGACGGGCTGCTCGTCTACAAGGCGAGCCACAACCTCGGGTACCTCGAGTTCCTGGCGGGCGACCTGCCGTTGGCGTTGGCGACGATGGAGACCGCTGCCCGCACGCACCTCGATCCGGCTGACGGATCGGTGGACACCGAGCCGGTCGGTCTCCTCGACCGCGCCCAGGTGCTGCTCGAGGCGGGGCTGCTCAGCGAGGCCGACATCCAGCTTGAGAGGGCCGCCGCACTGTTCGGGGAGCGCGGTCTCGTGCACGACCTGGCCGAGGTGGAGCTCGCGCGAGCGCGGTGCGCGCTGCTCGCTGACAGGCCCGTGGACGCGCTGCGCTGGGCCAGGTCGGCGCGGAGCCGTTTCGGCCGCCGGAAGAATGCGCTGTGGAGGTGCCGCGCTGACCTCGTGGTGTGTCGCGCGCTCCTGATGGAGGTGACGCTGGGGCGACGCGTGGCCCCGTCCCGCGCCCTCGCGCTCGCGCGACGCGCGGAGAACCTGGCGACGGTCGCCGGCGGGCTCGGGGGAGCGGGCGGCTCGGACGTCACGAGCAGCGCGCAGCTCGTCGCGTCCGAGGCCTACGCCCTCGGAGGCGACCTGGCCCGTGCTCGGGATCTCGTCGTCGGTCTGCGCGGCTCGCCGGTGCGTGAGCCGCTCGCTCGTGGGCTGCAGGTCGCGATCGTCCGCGCACGGATCGCGTTCGCGTCCGGCGACCGCGCCGCGGGGCGAGGCCGGGTGCGTGCCGGTCAACGCATGCTCGCGGCCCACCGTGCGCAGCTGGGGTCGGTCGAGGCGGTGACGGCGAGCGCGGTGCACGGGGTCCGGCTCGTCGAGGTGGACGTCGAGGCCGCGCTCGACGCAGGGGACGTCGGGGGTGTCATCGACGCGGTCGAGCGCGGTCGTGCCACGTTCGCGGGCCCTGCGCGTGTGCGTCCGGCTCGCGACGAGGTCACCGCGCAGCTCACGTCGGAGCTGCGGCAGGTCGCGGAGCGGTTGCGGCTGCTCCCGCCGACGGCGTCCGTCGAGGAGACCTCGGGGCTGCAGGCGCAGGCGGCGCGTCTCCGCGAGGCGGTCCGGCAGCACGAGTGGCAGGTGGGCGGCGGTGGGAGACCGCTCCAGCCGCAGTCGATCCGGGGGATCCGACGGATCGTCGAGCGGCGTCCGCGCTCGGTGGTCCTCGAGTTCGTCGTGCAGCACGGAACCGTCCTCGTCGCGACGGTCGACTCCTCCGGGGAGCGGCTGCGGCGGGTCGCCGACGTCGCCGAGCTGGACGAGCGCTCGAGACGTCTCCACGGGGACCTGCGCATGGTGAGCAACCCGCTCATCCCGCCTGCCCTCCGGGATGCTGCCCGGCGGTCGTTCGAGGCCGGGGCCGTGTGGTTCGACGAGCGGCTGCTCGTCGGTGTGCCCGCAGGGGCTGAGGTCCATGTCGTGGGTCCCGGGCAGGTGATCACGCTGCCGTGGGGAGCGCTCCCGTCGCGCCGTGGAGCCGTGACCTCGGTGTCCGCGCACCTGAGCCGGTCCGTGCGACCGCCGGCTGTCGGGCTGGTCGGCGCCGCGGGCCGGTCGGTCTCCTGCATCGCCGGTCCGGGCGTCCCGCACGGCCGTGCGGAGGCGGAGGCGGTCGCGGCGCTGTGGCCCGGCGCACGCGCCCTGTCCGGGAGCGCGGCGACCTGCGAGGCGGCGGCCGAGGCCCTGGGTTCGAGCGACGTGGTCCATCTGGCCACCCACGGGACGCATGTCGCGGAGAACCCGCTGTTCTCGTCCGTGCGCCTCGTCGACGGACCGCTCTTCGCCTATGAGCTCGACGCACTCCGCTCGCCGCCCTCGTTGGTCGTGCTCTCGTCGTGCGATGTCGGGCGGGTGACGGCGACCCCGGGCGGGCAGACCCTCGGGTTCGCCAGCGTCCTCCTGCGCCTGGGCGTCGGTGTGGTCATCGCGTCTGTCGACCCGGTGGGTGATGCGCTCGCTCGTGCGGTCATGCCCCGGCTCCACGCGCTCGTGCGTGCGGGGGAGAGCCCGGCACGCGCGCTGGCGACGGTCGGGGCGCAGTCGGACGACCCGGTTCCCTTCGTGTGCTTCACGTCGACGCTCGGGTGAGAGAGCGGAACCATGGTTTGGACGAGCGCCCGTCGTGACGTAGCATTGGCCCGTACCCAAGACCGCAGGTCGTTGGTCGTGCCCGGAGACGGACCGATCGATCGAAGTTCCGCCAGAGAGCGGAGGCCGGCGCAGGTGAGAGCAAGCAGAGCTGGCCGGAGACGGTCGTGCCATGTGAGCCCCGCGCCTGCGCGGGGCTCTTTTGTTTGTCGGTACGGAAGCCGGGATCCCGGCGAGACCAGCGGCACCACCATCGGAAGGATTGCCATGGCGAGGCCGGACAAGGCAGCCGCAGTAGCAGAGCTCACGGAGATGTTCCGCGAGTCCAACGCTGCCGTGCTGACCGAGTACCGCGGGCTCACCGTCGCGCAGCTCAAGCAGCTGCGTCGGTCGCTCAGCGGCAACGCAACGTACGCCGTGGTGAAGAACACGCTGACCTCTATCGCGGCCAAGGAGGCCGGCGTCGAAGGACTGGACGCCGATCTCGCTGGACCGTCGGCAATCGCCTTCGTCACCGGAGACCCGGTCGAGGCTGCCAAGGGTCTGCGTGACTTCGCCAAGGCGAACCCGCAGCTGGTCATCAAGGCAGGAGTCCTCGACGGACGCCCGCTGACCGCTGCAGACATCACCAAGCTCGCGGACCTCGAGTCCCGCGAGGTGCTGCTGGCCAAGCTGGCCGGCGCGTTCAAGGCGTCGCTCTACCAGGCGGCGTACCTGTTCACGGCACCCGCATCGCAGGCCGTGCGCACCATCGACGCCCTGCGCGAGAAGCAGGCTTCGCCTGAGAGCCAGGACAGCGCGGCCTGAGCCTTCCTCCGGGAAGACGTAGGTCACGCACACACACAACCCTCTGCTTCACGCAGGACAACCAGGAAGGAACGCCGACCATGGCGAAGCTCAGCACCGAAGAGCTCATTGCAGCTTTCAAGGAACTGACCCTCATCGAGCTCTCCGAGTTCGTGAAGGCGTTCGAGGAGACCTTCGAGGTCACCGCAGCAGCCCCCGCAGCCGTTGCAGTTGCCGGTCCGGCAGCCGCTGCCGCTGAGGTCGAAGAGGAGAAGGACGAGTTCGACGTCATCCTCGAGGCCGCTGGCGACAAGAAGATCCAGGTCATCAAGGAGGTGCGCGCCCTCACGAGCCTCGGCTTGAAGGAGGCGAAGGACCTCGTCGACAGCGCTCCCAAGGCTGTCCTTGAGGCTGCGAACAAGGAGACGGCCGAGAAGGCGAAGGCGGCCCTCGAGGGCGCCGGCGCGACCGTCACCCTCAAGTGATCTGAGCCTCACGGCTCGGTCTGCGCGCGCCGCCTGAGAAGGCGGCCCCGGACCATCACAGTGCAATGAGGCCCGCACCCTGTTCAGGGTGCGGGCCTCATCGTCTGCGCTGAATACCTCAGCAGAAGAGACGGATCCTGGACGCGGCGTCCGGCTTCCGTGGCTCACGCTGCTCATGCTCGAACGACCGGGTTGCCCATTCTTGACTCGGTCGGCTATGCTAACGCTTTGCGCTGGCGTGTGCCTGCAAAACCACTCGTAGTGTCGCCGGGACCGGCGTCCCGAGCCCTCGGAGCGAACTCCGGACGGCTCGTGGGCCTTGGTGTCCGGTCGCGCGAGGTGGCGAGATACCTGTGATTTTCGGTGCAGACCGGACATCAGGGTGGGCTCGACACCACAAGGGTGGCGGAGGAGGCCGCAAAGCGCAACAGCGTGCACTCGATCCGCAGGGAAGGACCCCTCTTGGCTGCCTCGCGCACCCCTTCTGCTCCGTCCGCCGACGCAATCGCGAACCGCACCGCGTCTCGGCGCGTCTCCTTCGCCAAGATTTTCGAACCGCTGGAGGTGCCCGACCTCCTGGGCCTCCAGACCGAGAGCTTCGACTGGCTCCTCGGCAACGACAAGTGGCGTGCCCGTGTGGCCATCGCCAACGAGAGCGGTCGGCAGGACGTCCCTGGGACGTCGGGCCTCGAGGAGATCTTCGAGGAGATCTCCCCGATCGAGGACTTCGGGTCCTCGATGTCCCTCTCCTTCTCGAACCACCGCTTCGAGCCGCCGAAGCACACGGCGGAGGAGTGCAAGGAGAAGGACTTCACCTACGCGGCCCCGCTGTTCGTCACGGCCGAGTTCTTCAACTACAACACCGGCGAGATCAAGAGCCAGACGGTCTTCATGGGTGACTTCCCGCTCATGACCGAGCGTGGAACCTTCATCATCAACGGCACTGAGCGCGTCGTCGTGTCGCAGCTCGTCCGTTCCCCGGGCGTCTACTTCGACCGGACCGCCGACAAGACGAGCGACAAGGACATCTTCTCCGCGAAGATCATCCCGTCGCGCGGTGCGTGGCTCGAGTTCGAGATCGACAAGCGCGATGCCGTCGGTGTGCGCGTCGACCGCAAGCGCAAGCAGTCGGTCACGGTGCTCCTCAAGGCGCTCGGCCTGACGGAGTCGGAGATCCGCGAGGAGTTCGCCGACTTCCCGTCCATCCTCGACACCCTCGAGAAGGACCACGTCACCACCGAGGAAGAGGCGCTCGTCGACCTCTACCGCAAGATCCGTCCGGGCGAGCCGCCCACGGTCGAGGCCGGCCGGTCGCTGCTCGAGAACTTCTACTTCAACTCCAAGCGCTACGACCTCGCGAAGGTCGGCCGCTACAAGGTGAACAAGAAGCTCGGCATCGACGCGCCCCTGTCGGACTCCGTCCTCACGGTCACGGACATCGTCGCCACGATCAAGTACCTGGCCGCGCTGCACGCCGACGCGCCCTCGATCCCCGGCAAGAAGAACGACGAGGCGATCGAGGTCCGCGTCGAGACGGACGACATCGACCACTTCGGCAACCGTCGCATCCGCGCCGTCGGCGAGCTCATCCAGAACCAGGTCCGTACGGGTCTGTCCCGGATGGAGCGCGTCGTCCGCGAGCGGATGACGACGCAGGACGTCGAGGCGATCGCGCCGCAGACGCTCATCAACATCCGCCCCGTCGTGGCCTCGATCAAGGAGTTCTTCGGAACCTCCCAGCTGTCGCAGTTCATGGACCAGAACAACCCGCTCGCCGGACTGACGCACAAGCGTCGCCTGTCCGCGCTGGGCCCGGGTGGTCTGTCCCGTGACCGTGCCGGCATGGAGGTCCGTGACGTCCACCCGTCGCACTACGGCCGCATGTGCCCCATCGAGACCCCGGAAGGCCCGAACATCGGCCTCATCGGCTCGCTCGCGTCGTTCGGACGGATCAACCCGTTCGGCTTCATCGAGACGCCGTACCGCAAGGTCGAGGACGGCAAGGTCAGCGACGAGGTCGTCTACCTCACGGCAGACGACGAGGACCGCTTCGTCATCGCCCAGGCGAACACCGAGCTCAAGGCCGACAACTCGTTCCTCACGGAGCGCGTGCTCGTCCGGACCAAGGGTGGCGAGACGGACGACGTCCTCGGCTCCGCGGTCGACTACATGGACGTCTCCCCGCGCCAGATGGTGTCCGTCGCGACGGCGCTCATCCCGTTCCTCGAGCACGACGACGCCAACCGCGCCCTCATGGGTGCCAACATGCAGCGCCAGGCCGTGCCGCTCGTCCGCTCCGAGGCCCCGCTCGTCGGGACCGGCATGGAGCGCCGTGCCGCGATCGACGCCGGCGACGTGCTCGTCGCGACGAAGCCCGGTGTGGTCACGGAGGTCTCCGCCGACCTCATCGTCGTCGCGAACGACGACGCGACCACGACGAGCTACCGCGCTGCGAAGTTCCGCCGCTCGAACCAGGGCACGTCATACAACCAGCGCGTGCTGGTCGACGAGGGTGCACGCGTCGAGGTCGGATCCGTCCTCGGTGACGGCCCCGCGACGGACGAGGGCGAGCTCGCGCTCGGCCGCAACCTCCTCGTCGCGTTCATGTCCTGGGAGGGTCACAACTACGAGGACGCGATCATCCTGTCGCAGCGCCTCGTGCAGGAGGACGTCCTCTCCTCGATCCACATCGAGGAGCACGAGGTCGACGCCCGCGACACGAAGCTCGGCCCGGAAGAGATCACGCGGGACATCCCGAACGTCTCCGAGGACGTCCTCGCTGACCTCGACGAGCGCGGGATCATCCGCATCGGCGCTGAGGTCGGTGCCGGTGACGTGCTCGTCGGCAAGGTCACGCCCAAGGGCGAGACCGAGCTGACCCCGGAGGAGCGCCTGCTCCGTGCGATCTTCGGCGAGAAGGCCCGCGAGGTGCGCGACACCTCCCTCAAGGTCCCTCACGGCGAGTCCGGCACGGTCATCGGCGTCAAGGAGTTCCGTCGTGAGGACGGCGACGAGCTGCCCGCCGGCGTCAACGAGCTCGTGCGCGTGTACATCGCGCAGCGACGCAAGATCACCGCGGGCGACAAGCTCGCCGGCCGTCACGGGAACAAGGGCGTCATCTCGACGATCCTCCCGATCGAGGACATGCCGTTCCTCGAGGACGGCACGCCCGTCGACATCGTCCTCAACCCCATGGGTGTGCCGGGACGCATGAACGTCGGTCAGGTCCTGGAGGTCCACCTCGGGTGGATCGCCGCGCAGGGCTGGGACATCAAGCTCGCGACGGAAGGTGACCTCTCCTGGAAGGAGAACGTCCCCGACATCGCAGCGACCAACGAGCCGCGCCGCCCTGTGGCGACGCCGGTCTTCGACGGACTGCAGGAGAACGCGCTCAGCGGCCTCCTCACGAGCACGCTCCCGAACCGCGACGGCGACCGCATGGTCCAGCCCGACGGCAAGGCGCGCCTGTTCGACGGCCGCTCCGGCGAGCCGTTCCCCGAGGCCGTCTCGGTCGGGTACATGTACATCCTGAAGCTCCACCACCTGGTGGACGACAAGATCCACGCCCGCTCGACGGGCCCGTACTCGATGATCACGCAGCAGCCGCTCGGTGGTAAGGCCCAGTTCGGTGGCCAGCGGTTCGGCGAGATGGAGGTGTGGGCGCTCGAGGCATATGGAGCGGCGTACACCCTCCAGGAGCTGCTGACGATCAAGTCGGACGACGTCCCCGGACGCGTCAAGGTCTACGAGGCCATCGTCAAGGGCGAGAACATCCCTGACTCGGGCATCCCGGAGTCCTTCAAGGTCCTCCTCAAGGAGATGCAGTCGCTGTGCCTGAACGTCGAGGTGCTCTCGAGCGACGGTGTCTCCATCGAGATGCGTGAGTCCGACGACGACGTGTACCGCGCCGCCGAAGAGCTCGGCATCGACCTGTCGCGCCGCCCCAACGCAGCCTCCAGCATCGACGAGATCTGATCTCGGGACTGACGGGGGTGCGCCGCTCATCAACGAGACCGCACCCCCGTCACGAACCGACACCCTGTAGCACCTCCACCGCGCCGGCCGGGAAGAATCCCGACCAGGCCGGCAGACGAAGGAAGTAGGACCACCTTGCTCGACGTCAATGTCTTCGACGAGCTGCGCATCGGACTGGCCACGGCTGACGACATCCGCACCTGGTCGCATGGCGAGGTCAAGAAGCCTGAGACCATCAACTACCGCACGCTCAAGCCCGAGAAGGACGGCCTCTTCTGCGAGAAGATCTTCGGCCCGACCCGGGACTGGGAGTGCTACTGCGGCAAGTACAAGCGCGTGCGCTTCAAGGGCATCATCTGTGAGCGCTGTGGCGTCGAGGTCACCCGCTCCAAGGTGCGCCGTGAGCGCATGGGCCACATCGAGCTCGCCGCGCCCGTCACGCACATCTGGTTCTTCAAGGGCGTGCCCTCACGCCTCGGATACCTGCTCGACCTCGCCCCGAAGGACCTCGAGAAGGTCATCTACTTCGCTGCGTACATGATCACGTCGGTCGACGTCGACGGCCGCCAGGAAGACCTCCCGAACCTCCAGAACGAGATCGACCTGGAGAAGAAGGAGATCACGGACCGCCGCGACAACGACATCGAGGTCCGCGCACAGCGCCTCGAGGCCGACCTTGCTGCGCTCGAGGCCGAAGGCGCCCGCGCCGACGCCCGCCGCAAGGTGCGCGACTCCGCCGAGCGCGAGATGGCGCAGATCCGCAAGCGGTCTGACGCCGAGCTCGACCGTCTCGACCAGGTCTGGGACAAGTTCAAGGCGCTCAAGGTCGCTGACCTCGAGGGCGACGAGATGCTGTACCGCGCGCTCCAGGACCGGTACGGCAACTACTTCGAGGGCTCCATGGGTGCCGCCGCGATCCAGAAGCGGCTCCAGGACTTCGACCTCGTCACCGAGGCCGAGACCCTGCGCGAGATCATCCGCAGCGGCAAGGGCCAGCGCAAGACGCGTGCGCTCAAGCGCCTCAAGGTCGTCAACGCGTTCCTCACCACGACGAACTCGCCGACCGGCATGGTGCTCGACGCCGTCCCCGTCATCCCGCCGGACCTCCGCCCGATGGTGCAGCTCGACGGTGGACGTTTCGCGACGTCCGACCTCAACGACCTGTACCGCCGTGTGATCAACCGGAACAACCGCCTCAAGCGTCTTCTCGACCTCGGCGCGCCGGAGATCATCGTCAACAACGAGAAGCGGATGCTCCAGGAGGCCGTGGACTCGCTGTTCGACAACGGTCGTCGTGGACGCCCGGTCACCGGACCGGGAAACCGCCCGCTCAAGTCGATCTCCGACATGCTCAAGGGCAAGCAGGGGCGTTTCCGTCAGAACCTCCTCGGCAAGCGCGTCGACTACTCCGGCCGTTCGGTCATTGTCGTCGGCCCGCAGCTCAAGCTTCACCAGTGCGGTCTGCCCAAGCAGATGGCGCTCGAGCTGTTCAAGCCGTTCGTCATGAAGCGCCTCGTCGACCTCAACCACGCTCAGAACATCAAGAGCGCCAAGCGGATGGTCGAGCGCGCCAAGTCGGCGGTCTGGGACGTCCTCGAAGAGGTCATCACGGAGCACCCCGTGCTCCTCAACCGTGCTCCGACCCTGCACCGCCTGGGCATCCAGGCGTTCGAGCCTCAGCTCGTCGAGGGCAAGGCCATCCACCTGCACCCGCTCGTCTGCGCAGCGTTCAACGCTGACTTCGACGGTGACCAGATGGCTGTGCACCTGCCCCTGTCGGCGGAGGCGCAGGCCGAGGCCCGCATCCTCATGCTCTCGAGCAACAACATCCTCAAGCCGTCCGACGGTCGCCCCGTAACCATGCCCTCCCAGGACATGATCATCGGGCTGTACCACCTGACGAGCGAGAAGGTCGAGCCCCTCGGAGAAGGCCGCGCGTTCAGCTCGGTCGCCGAGGCGATCATGGCGTTCGACGGTGGCAGCCTGGACCTCAATGCGGAGATCATCATCCGCATGGAGGACCTCGTCCCGCCGACGGACGACACCGACGCTCCTGAGGGCTGGTCCGAAGGACAGCCCCGGTTGTTCAAGACCACGCTCGGACGGGCGCTCTTCAACGAGCTCCTCCCGATCGACTACCCGTACGTCAACTCGGTCGTGGACAAGAAGCGCCTGTCGCAGATCGTCAACGAGCTCGCCGAGACGTACCCCAAGGTCGAGGTCGCCGAGTCTCTCGACGCTCTCAAGGCCGCCGGGTTCCGCTGGGCGACGCGTTCGGGCATCACCATCGCGATCTCCGACGTCGCTACCCCGAGCGCCAAGGCTGCGATCCTCGAGACGCACGAGGCTCGTGCGCTCAAGGTCCAGCAGCAGTTCGACAAGGGTCTGATCACCGACGACGAGCGCCGCCAGGAGCTCATCGAGATCTGGACCCAGGCGACGGACAAGGTCGCGAAGGCGATGCAGGAGAACTTCCCTGTGCGCAACACCGTCTACCGGATGGTCGGCTCGGGTGCACGAGGCAACTGGATGCAGGTCCGCCAGATCGCCGGTATGCGTGGCCTCGTGGCGAACCCGAAGGGTGACATCATCCCTCGCCCGATCAAGTCGAACTACCGTGAGGGTCTCTCCGTCCTCGAGTACTTCATCGCGACGCACGGAGCCCGTAAGGGCCTCGCTGACACCGCGCTGCGTACCGCTGACTCGGGATACCTCACGCGTCGTCTGGTCGACGTCTCGCAGGACGTCATCGTCCGCGAGGAGGACTGTGGCACCGAGCGCGGTCTCACGCTCCCGGTGAGCGAGGACCTCGGCGGTGGCAAGCTCGTCCGGCACGACAAGGTCGAGCAGAGCATCTACTCGCGCACGCTCGCCTCGTCCGTCGAGGTCGGCGGCAAGGTCATCGGCCAGGCGGGAGAGGACGTCGGAGACATCCTCATCGACGCCCTGCTCGCTGCGGGCGTCTCGACGCTCAAGGTGCGGTCGGTCCTCACGTGCGAGTCTCGCGTGGGTACGTGCGCCAAGTGCTACGGCCGTTCGCTCGCGACGGGCAAGCTCGTCGACATCGGTGAGGCCGTCGGTATCATCGCGGCCCAGTCGATCGGTGAGCCGGGAACCCAGCTGACGATGCGTACGTTCCACACCGGTGGTGTGGCGTCCGCGGACGACATCACGCAGGGTCTGCCGCGTGTCACCGAGCTCTTCGAAGCCCGCACCCCCAAGGGTGAGGCGCCGATCGCGGAGTACTCCGGTCGCATCACGATCGACGACTCGGAGCGCACGCGCCGGATCGTCCTCACGCCGGAGGACGGCTCCGAGGAGATCGCGTACGCGGTCACCAAGCGGTCGCGTCTTCTCGTGGAGGACGGCCAGGAGGTCGTCGTCGGGACGCAGCTCGTCCAGGGTGCCGTGGACCCGAAGAAGGTCCTGCGCATCCTCGGCCCGCGTGCCACGCAGAAGCACCTCGTGGACGAGGTCCAGGAGGTCTACCGCTCCCAGGGCGTGGACATCCACGACAAGCACATCGAGGTCATCGTGCGGCAGATGCTGCGTCGCGTGACGGTCCTCGACTCGGGCGACTCGATCCTCCTCCCGGGTGAGCTGGCCGAGCGTGGCCGCTTCGAGGACGCCAACCGTCGTGCAGTGGCGGAGGGTGGCCAGCCGGCCTCTGGACGTCCGGAGCTCATGGGCATCACGAAGGCGTCGCTCGCGACCGACTCGTGGCTCTCGGCAGCGTCGTTCCAGGAGACCACGCGCGTGCTCACGGAGGCCGCGATGAGCGGTCGCCGCGACCCGCTGCTCGGGCTCAAGGAGAACGTCATCCTCGGAAAGCTCATCCCGGCCGGTACCGGCCTGCCTCGCTACGGCAACGTGCGGGTCGAGCCCACCGAAGAGGCGAAGGCGGAGCTCTACCCGAGCTTCGGCTACGACGAGATCGACTTCCCGGCGCTCGGTATGGGCTCCGGCGAGGCGATCCCGCTCGAGGACATCGACTTCGGTCCCGACTTCCGCTAGTCGGTCGTCGCTCGACGCGGGGCGGTTCCCTCCGGGGGGCCGCCCCGCTCTGCTGTCGGGCCACGTCTGCCGTGTGGACCATGGCGGCCCACATCACTTTGACCTACCTCCCATCCGCAGGTAGGCTTGGAAACCGTGCCCGTGCTGTCGGGCCCTTGAGACCAAGCCTCGTCGGTCGCCGAACGACTTCACAGTCGTCCTGGCTCGATGGACTGGGGGAGGCTCGCACCAAGACCGGAGCGCACGCTGCGGTCGGTGCGACGAGGATCTCTCCCGACAGCGGGTACTTCTGGCTCGGCGCGCTCGGCGCGCAGAGCTGGACCATCGAGCCGGTGGTACGTGGCGTATTGCAGCGAAGCTGCGGTGCCGTCGTGCACCCAGCTCGGACACGACCAGCAATGCTTGCCAGCAGCCACCGCCGGGAACCACCCCGGCGAGCTCGAGTAGACACGGAGACGCAGTGCCCACGATTCAGCAGCTCGTCCGCAAGGGGCGGACATCGAAGGTCGGAAAGTCCAAGACGCCGGCCCTCAAAGGATCCCCTCAGCGGCGCGGTGTGTGCACCCGCGTCTACACCACCACCCCGAAGAAGCCGAACTCCGCGCTCCGCAAGGTTGCTCGCGTGAAGCTCTCCAGTGGCGTTGAGGTCACCGCGTACATCCCCGGTGTCGGACACAACCTCCAGGAGCACTCCATCGTGCTCGTGCGTGGCGGTCGTGTGAAGGACCTTCCCGGTGTGCGCTACAAGGTCATCCGCGGCGCTCTCGACACCCAGGGTGTCAAGAACCGCAAGCAGGCTCGCAGCCGCTACGGCGCGAAGAAGGAGAAGAGCTGATGCCTCGCAAAGGCCCGGCCCCGAAGCGGCCCCTCATCGTCGACCCGGTCTACGGATCCCCGGTCGTCACACAGCTGATCAACAAGGTCCTCATGGACGGCAAGAAGTCGACCGCCGAGGCCATCGTCTACGGAGCGCTCGAGGGCGTTCGTGACAAGACTGCCGGCGACCCCGTCGTCGTCCTCAAGCGCGCTCTGGAGAACGTCCGCCCCGCGCTCGAGGTCCGCTCGCGCCGCGTCGGTGGCGCGACCTACCAGGTCCCGGTCGAGGTTCGCCCCGTCCGCTCCACCACGCTCGCGCTGCGCTGGCTCACCGACTACTCGCGAGCACGCCGCGAGAAGACGATGACCGAGCGCCTCATGAACGAGATCCTCGACGCGAGCAACGGCCTCGGTGCCGCTGTCAAGCGCCGCGAGGACATGCACAAGATGGCCGAGTCCAACAAGGCCTTCGCGCACTACCGCTGGTGATGATGCGGTGCCCCGGGACCTGTCCCGGGGCACCCGCTCATCCCTCGACGCCCCGCAGGCGTCATCTGTCTCACGTCTGAGCTTCATCCCCCACCAGTAAGAGGTAAACCACCGTGGCACTTGACGTGCTCACCGACCTGAGCAAGGTCCGCAACATCGGCATCATGGCTCACATCGATGCTGGCAAGACGACCACCACCGAGCGGATCCTGTTCTACACGGGGGTCAACTACAAGATCGGTGAGACGCACGACGGCGCGTCGACGATGGACTGGATGGAGCAGGAGCAGGAGCGCGGCATCACGATCACGTCCGCCGCGACGACCTGCTACTGGAAGAACAACCAGATCAACATCATCGACACCCCCGGGCACGTCGACTTCACGGTCGAGGTGGAGCGCTCGCTCCGCGTCCTCGACGGTGCTGTCGCGGTGTTCGACGGCAAGGAGGGTGTCGAGCCTCAGTCCGAGACGGTCTGGCGCCAGGCGGACAAGTACGAGGTCCCGCGCATCTGCTTCGTCAACAAGATGGACAAGCTGGGCGCCGACTTCTACTTCACGGTCGACACGATCGTCAACCGCCTCAAGGCGAAGCCGCTCGTCATCCAGCTTCCGATCGGCTCCGAGAGCGACTTCATCGGTGTCGTCGACCTCGTCGAGCAGAAGGCCCTCGTGTGGCGCGGCGTGACCGCCCTGGGCGAGGAGTACTCCACCGAGGAGATCCCGGCCGACCTCGTCGAGAAGGCTGCGCAGTACCGCGCGGAGCTGCTCGAGGCAGTCGCCGACGCGTCCGAAGAGCTCATGGAGAAGTACCTCAACGGTGAAGAGCTCACCGTCGCCGAGATCAAGGCCGGCATCCGCCAGCTGACGATCCGGTCCGAGGCCTACCCGGTGCTCTGTGGTTCCGCGTTCAAGAACAAGGGCGTCCAGCCCATGCTCGACGCGGTCATCGACTACCTCCCGACCCCGCTCGACGTGCCTGCCATGCAGGGCCACGACGTGCGTGACGAGGAGAAGGTCGTCGAGCGCCACCCCGACTCGAGCGAGCCGTTCGCGGCCCTCGCGTTCAAGGTTGCGACGCACCCGTTCTTCGGCAAGCTCACCTACGTGCGGGTCTACTCCGGCCACGTCGGACAGGGCGCCCAGGTGCTCAACTCGACGAAGAACAAGAAGGAGCGCATCGGGAAGCTCTTCCAGATGCACTCCAACAAGGAGAACCCGGTCGACGACGCGACGGCCGGTCACATCTACGCGTTCATCGGCCTCAAGGACGTCACGACGGGCGACACGCTCTGCGACATCCAGAACCCGGTCGTCCTCGAGTCGATGACGTTCCCGGAGCCGGTCATCTCGGTGGCCATCGAGCCGAAGACGAAGGGTGACCAGGAGAAGCTCTCCGTCGCCATCCAGAAGCTCTCGGACGAGGACCCGACGTTCCAGGTCTCGCTCAACGTCGACACCGGCCAGACGGTCATCGCGGGGATGGGCGAGCTTCACCTCGACATCCTCGTCGACCGCATGCGCCGCGAGTTCAACGTCGAGGCCAACGTCGGCAAGCCCCAGGTCGCGTACCGCGAGACCATCCGCCGCACGGTGGACAAGATCGACTACACGCACAAGAAGCAGACCGGTGGATCCGGTCAGTTCGCCAAGGTGCAGATGTCGTTCGAGCCGCTGGACCCTGCCGAGGGCGAGCTCTACGTCTTCGAGAACAAGGTCGGCGGTGGCCGTATCCCTCGCGAGTACATCCCGAGCGTGGACGCCGGTATCCAGGCAGCGATGGAGCTCGGCGTGCTCGCCGGGTACCCGCTCGTCGGGATCAAGGCGATCCTGCTCGACGGCGCCTTCCACGAGGTCGACTCGTCGGAGATGGCGTTCAAGATTGCCGGCTCGATGATCCTCAAAGAGGGCGTCAGGAAGGCAGACCCGGTTCTGCTGGAGCCGGTCATGGCGGTCGAGGTCCGGACGCCCGAGGAGTACATGGGCGACGTGATCGGCGACATCAACTCGCGTCGAGGCATGATCCAGTCGATGGAAGACGCGACGGGTGTCAAGGTCATCCAGGCCCAGGTGCCCCTCTCAGAGATGTTCGGGTACATCGGTGACCTGCGGTCGAAGACCCAGGGTCGTGCTGTGTACTCGATGCAGTTCGACAGCTACTCCGAGGTTCCTCGGAACGTTGCCGAAGAGATCATCAAGAAGACCCGGGGCGAGTGAGTCCCCACAGGTCGAGCTGTAGAATCACCACCATCAACCTGTAGCGACCCGCACGCCCCGCAGATTGGCTCATGAGCCCTTCTGCATCGTTCGGCACAACTACCCAAGTCCCAGGAGGACCCCAGTGGCGAAGGCCAAGTTCGAGCGGACCAAACCGCACGTCAACATCGGAACCATCGGTCACGTTGACCACGGTAAGACGACGCTCACGGCAGCGATCTCGAAGGTGCTGCACGACAAGTACCCGGACCTGAACCCCGAGTTCAAGTTCGACGACATCGACAAGGCGCCCGAAGAGAAGCAGCGCGGTATCACGATCAACATCGCGCACATCGAGTACCAGACGGAGAAGCGTCACTACGCTCACGTCGACGCTCCCGGTCACGCCGACTACATCAAGAACATGATCACCGGTGCCGCACAGATGGACGGCGCGATCCTCGTGGTCGCGGCGACCGACGGCCCGATGGCTCAGACGCGCGAGCACGTCCTGCTCGCCCGTCAGGTGGGTGTTCCTTACCTCCTCGTCGCGCTGAACAAGGCCGACATGGTGGACGACGAGGAGATCCTGGAGCTCGTCGAGATGGAGGTGCGCGAGCTTCTCTCCGCACAGGGCTTCGACGGCGACAACGCTCCCGTCGTGCGCGTCTCCGGCCTCAAGGCGCTCGAGGGCGACGCGACCTGGACGAAGTCCGTCGAGGACCTCCTCGAGGCTGTCGACGAGAACGTGCCGGACCCGGTGCGCGACCTCGACAAGCCCTTCCTCATGCCGATCGAGGACGTCTTCACGATCACCGGTCGTGGAACCGTCGTCACCGGCAAGGTCGACCGTGGACGTCTCGCGGTCAACTCCGAGGTCGAGATCGTCGGAATCCGCAACCCGCAGAAGACGACGGTCACGGGCATCGAGACCTTCCACAAGTCCATGGACGAGGCACAGGCCGGCGACAACACCGGTCTCCTCCTCCGTGGCATCAAGCGCGAGGACGTCGAGCGCGGCCAGGTCGTCGTGAAGCCGGGTTCCATCACCCCGCACACGAACTTCGAGGCTCGCGTCTACATCCTCGGCAAGGACGAGGGCGGGCGTCACAACCCGTTCTACTCGAACTACCGTCCGCAGTTCTACTTCCGCACCACCGACGTCACCGGCGTCATCACGCTGCCTGAGGGCACCGAGATGGTCATGCCCGGCGACAACACGGAGATGACGGTCGAGCTCATCCAGCCGATCGCCATGGAAGAGGGCCTCGGCTTCGCCATCCGCGAGGGTGGACGTACGGTCGGATCGGGCCAGGTCACCAAGATCAACAAGTGATCTTGTCTGACTAGCTGAGCATCGCTCGGGAGGACCCGGCAGCCTGTGGGCTGCCGGGTCCTCGTGCGTTCCCCGAGAATGCGCCGACATGACAGAGGTCTCCCTGCGCGCTCCCGGGCTCGCTGGCTTTTCCGGGGATCGTCTGGCAGACTGTTCAGGTTGCCTGTTGCGGGCGCGCTCATTCAAATATCGAACAGTGTGTTGAACCGTCCGGCCCTAGGGGCCGTTCCGCGTGTTGGACTCTCTGTGCGATGGACAGATTGAGGTGCCGCGGAACCGAGGTTCCACACAGGCGAGAAGACGTTGCGGACCAGTTCTGCGTCGTGGGGTGCACTACCGGCCCGCGAGCTGCGGAGTGGTTCACATATCCAACGGTCCCGCACCACAGAGTGGTGCAGCGCGAATGTGTGTCGCTGAATGCGACACGCCCGAGCGCGGGGGCCGGTCAGTTCGAGAGAGAGAGTCAGACGACGCCATGGCGGGACAGAAGATCCGCATCCGGCTCAAGTCCTACGACCACGAGGTCATCGACAGCTCGGCGCGCAAGATCGTCGACACGGTGACACGCGCTGGTGCGACGGTCGTGGGCCCGGTGCCGTTGCCGACGGAGAAGAACGTGTTCTGCGTAATCCGTTCGCCTCACAAGTACAAGGACAGCCGCGAGCACTTTGAAATGCGCACGCACAAGCGGCTCATCGACATCATCGATCCCACGCCGAAGGCGGTCGACTCGCTCATGCGTCTCGACCTGCCCGCCGACGTGAACATCGAGATCAAGCTCTGAGACTGGGAGGGACATACACATGGCTACCCAGCAAAACGAACGGCCCGTGACGGCCGTGCTCGGAACCAAGCTCGGGATGACCCAGGTCTGGAACGAAGCAGGACTTCTCGTTCCCGTCACCGTGGTCCAGGTGGGCACCAACGTGGTGACCCAGGTCCGTACGGCTGACGTCGACGGCTATGCAGCCGTCCAGCTCGCCTACGGTGCCATCGACCCGCGCAAGGTGACGCAGCCGCTGAAGGGTCACTTCGCGAAGGCCGGGGTCACCCCGCGCCGTCACGTGACCGAAATCCGCACGTCCAACGCTGGCGAGTACAACCTCGGCCAGGAGCTCACCGTGGAGGCCTTCGAGGCCGGAAGCGTTGTGGACGTCGTCGGAACGACCAAGGGTAAGGGCACCGCCGGTGTCATGAAGCGCCACGGCTTCCACGGCGTTGGCGCGTCCCACGGTGCGCACCGCAACCACCGCAAGCCCGGATCGATCGGTGGGGCCTCGACCCCGTCGCGCGTGTTCAAGGGTGTGCGGATGGCTGGTCGGATGGGTGTTGACCGTCAGACCACGCAGAATCTGACCGTTCACGCGGTCGATGCCGAGAAGGGTCTGCTGCTCGTCAAGGGCGCGGTTCCCGGCCCCAAGGGTGGCGTCGTCCTCGTGCGTAGTGCAGCGAAGGGTGCGTGACAGCATGTCTGAAACGCTGACCGTCGACGTCATCGACGCCACAGGCAAGAAGGCTGGCTCTGCCGACCTTCCCGCCGAGGTGTTCGACGTCCAGGCGAATATTCCTCTCATCCACCAGGTCGTTGTCGCGCAGCTCGCTGCAGCCCGCCAGGGCACGCACAGCACCAAGACCCGCGGCGAGGTTCGCGGTGGTGGTCGCAAGCCGTACAAGCAGAAGGGCACCGGCCGCGCCCGTCAGGGCTCGATCCGTGCACCTCAGTTCGCCGGTGGAGGTGTGGTCCACGGACCGACGCCTCGCGACTACAGCCAGCGGACGCCCAAGAAGATGAAGCAGGCTGCACTGCGCGGAGCACTCTCCGACCGCGCACGCGCCGGCCGCATCCATGTCGTGACCGGCTTCGGCATCGATGGCTCGCCGTCGACCAAGCAGGCGCTCGCGTCGCTCGCGAACCTCTCGCCTCGCAAGAACGTGCTCGTGGTTCTCGAGCGTGGCGACGAGCTCACCGTGAAGTCGCTGCAGAACGCTGAGCAGGTCCACCTCCTGGTGGCCGACCAGCTGAACACCTACGACGTGCTCATCTCCGACGACGTGGTCTTCACGCAGGGTGCGCTCACCGCGTTCCTCGCCGGACCCGCGAAGGGCGCATCGGTCAAGGCCGTCGCGACGGAGTCCGAGTCGGCACAGCTCGACAAGGAGGCCACCAAGTGACCACGCCCATCGCCACCACGGTTCAGAAGGACCCGCGCGACATCGTGATCGCACCGGTCCTCTCTGAGAAGAGCTACGGCCTGCTCGACGAGGGGAAGTACACCTTCCTCGTCGACCCGCGGTCGAACAAGACGGAGATCAAGATCGCCATCGAGAAGATCTTCGGTGTCAAGGTCGCCTCCGTCAACACGATCAACCGCAAGGGCAAGTCCCGGCGGACCCGTTTCGGTACTGGCAAGCGTAAGGACACCAAGCGTGCGATCGTCTCTCTTCGCGAGGGCTCGATTGACATGTTCGGTGGACCCGTCGGCTGAGCCGGCCGAGAGCAGATTGAGGACAGATCCCCATGGGAATCCGTAAGTACAAGCCGACTACGCCCGGACGCCGCGGCTCCAGCGTTGCCGACTTCGTCGAGATCACGCGCTCGGAGCCGGAGAAGTCTCTCGTCCGTCCGCTCCACAAGACCGGAGGACGTAACAGCTCCGGTCGTATCACCACCCGTCACAAGGGTGGTGGCCACAAGCGTGCGTACCGCGTCATCGACTTCCGTCGCCACGACAAGGACGGCGTGCCCGCCAAGGTCGCTCACATCGAGTACGACCCCAACCGGACCGCCCGCATCGCGCTCCTGCACTATGCAGACGGCGAGAAGCGCTACATCATCGCGCCGAACAAGCTCGGCCAGGGCGACATGATCGAGAACGGCGCCGGCGCTGACATCAAGCCCGGCAACAACCTGCCGCTCCGCAACATCCCGACCGGTACCGTCATCCACGCTGTCGAGCTCAAGCCCGGCGGCGGCGCGAAGATGGCCCGCTCGGCCGGTGCTTCGGTGCAGCTCGTCGCCAAGGACGGGCCCTACGCCCAGCTGCGTCTGCCGTCCGGCGAGATCCGCAACGTCGACCTGCGCTGCCGCGCGACGGTCGGCGAGGTGGGCAACGCCGAGCAGTCGAACATCAACTGGGGCAAGGCCGGCCGCATGCGCTGGAAGGGCAAGCGCCCGACCGTCCGCGGTGTCGCGATGAACCCGATCGACCACCCTCACGGTGGTGGAGAAGGAAAGACCTCCGGTGGACGTCACCCTGTCAGCCCCTGGGGCCAGGCAGAAGGACGTACCCGTCGTCCCAACAAGGCGAGTGACAAGCTCATCGTGCGTCGCCGTCGTTCCGGCAAGAACAAGAAGCGTTGATAGGAGCCTGACATGCCACGCAGCCTGAAGAAGGGCCCCTTCGTCGACGGACACCTCCAGAAGAAGGTGGACGTCCAGAACGAGAAGGGGACCAAGAACGTAATCAAGACCTGGTCCCGTCGGTCGGTCATCACGCCCGACTTCCTCGGTCACACTTTTGCCGTGCACGACGGGCGCAAGCACACCCCGGTGTTCGTCACCGAGTCGATGGTCGGTCACAAGCTCGGCGAGTTCTCGCCGACCCGGACGTTCCGCGGCCACGTGAAGGACGACAAGAAGGGCCGTCGCCGCTGACCCCCGGGTCAGTCGCGAGAGGACCTCTTGGTCATGAAGACACAAGAAGGCAGGACAGCAATGGAAGCCAAGGCGCAGGCACGGTTCGTCCGTGTCACGCCTCAGAAGGCCCGGCGCGTCGTGGATCTTATCCGTGGCAAGCAGGCAACTGAGGCCGTCGCGGTGCTGAAGTTCGCACCGCAAACAGCGAGTGAGCCCATCCTCAAGGTCGTGCAGAGCGCGATCGCGAACGCACGGGTGAAGGCAGACCGCGCGAGCGTCGCATTTGACGAGCAGAAGCTCTTCATCTCTGAGGCGTTCATCGACGAGGGACCAACCCTCAAGAGGTTCCGTCCCCGTGCGCAGGGGCGGGCCAGCCAGATCCTCAAGCGGACGAGCCACATCACCGTGGTCGTCACTCCGCGCGAAGACACGAAGGGAAGGGCCCGATAGTGGGACAGAAGGTTCACCCACACGGGTACCGTCTCGGAATCACCACCGACCACCGGTCGCGTTGGTTCGCCGACAGCACCAAGCCCGGACAGCGCTACCGCGACTACGTCCGCGAGGACGTGCAGATCCGCAAGCTCATGAGCACCGGTCTGGAGCGCGCTGGAATCTCGAAGGTTGAGATCGAGCGCACCCGCGACCGCGTCCGCGTCGACATCCACACCGCCCGTCCGGGCATCGTGATCGGTCGTCGTGGCGCCGAGGCAGACCGCATCCGCGGCGAGCTCGAGAAGCTCACCGGCAAGCAGGTCCAGCTCAACATCCTCGAGGTCAAGAACGCTGAGATCGACTCTCAGCTCGTGGCCCAGGGGATCGCGGAGCAGCTCGCGAGCCGCGTGTCCTTCCGTCGTGCCATGCGCAAGGGCATGCAGTCCGCGCAGCGCGCCGGCGCCAAGGGCATCCGTGTCCAGTGCTCCGGTCGTCTGGGCGGCGCCGAGATGAGCCGTAGCGAGTTCTACCGCGAAGGTCGTGTGCCCCTGCACACGCTCCGCGCGAACATCGACTACGGATTCTTCGAGGCCCGCACGACCTTCGGCCGCATCGGCGTGAAGGTCTGGATCTACAAGGGCGACATGACCGAGAAGGAGTTCGCTGCGCAGCAGGCGACGCAGGCGCCCCGCGCGCCCCGCGGCGGCCCGCGCAACGACCGTCCGGCTCGCACCGGCGCCCGTCGTCCAGAGCGTCCGGCTGCCGCCGAGACGCCCGCCCAGGCTGAGCAGGCTCCTGTCGGACAGGACGCCGCACCGGCCGCTGTCACCGGAACGGAGGCCTGAGCGATGCTCATCCCGCGCAGGCTCAAGCACCGCAAGCAGCACCACCCGGGGCGCTCCGGCGCCGCAACGGGTGGCACCGTGATCTCGTTCGGTGAGTACGGAATCCAGGCTCTCGAGCCGGCCTACGTCACGAACCGCCAGATCGAGGCTGCTCGTATCGCAATGACCCGCCACATCAAGCGTGGCGGCAAGGTCTGGATCAACATCTATCCGGACCGCCCGCTGACCAAGAAGCCAGCGGAAACCCGAATGGGATCCGGTAAGGGTTCCCCGGAGTGGTGGATCGCCAACGTCAAGCCCGGACGCATCGTGTTCGAGCTTGCCGGTGTTCCCGAGGACCTGGCCCGCGAGGCCATGCGCCGCGCGATCCACAAGCTCCCGATGAAGTGCCGATTCGTGGTACGCGAGGGTGGTGGCAACTGATGGCTATCGGAACAAAGGATCTGGCTCCCAGCGAGCTGGACGGGTTCGACAACGACAAGCTCGTTGCTGAGCTCGAGAAGGCGAAGAAGGAGCTCTTCAACCTCCGGTTCCAGTCGGCCACAGGCCAGCTGGAGAGCCACGGACGGCTGAAGGCAGTCCGCCGCGACATCGCTCGGATCTACACGATCCTCCGTGAGCGCGAGCTCGGCATCCGTACCGCACCGAGCGTGAGTGAGTGAGGCTGACATGAGCGAAAACGTTGCTGGAGCTGTTGCTTCAGAGCAGGAAGCCGCGAAGCGGCCGAACCGCAAGACGCGGCGCGGCTATGTCGTGAGCGACAAGATGGACAAGACCGTCGTCATCGAGGTCGAAGACCGGGTCAAGCACCCGCTCTACGGTAAGGTGATCCGGCGCACCAGCAAGGTCAAGGCGCACGACGAGCAGAACTCTGCTGGTATCGGCGACCTCGTCCTCATCATGGAGACCCGCCCGCTGTCCGCTACCAAGCGGTGGCGCCTGGTGGAGATCCTCGAAAAGGCCAAGTAGCAAGCTCGCTGCGGGCGGGCCGTGCTCGTCACGGTTCGCCCCCAGCGGTGCCTGATCTACTGCAGTGCTTGACAGTTATCCGTTCGGCAAGGCTCGCCGCGTGCGAGAACCAGCTCGACGACAGGAGTTCATTACATGATCCAGCAGGAGTCGCGACTTCGAGTCGCCGACAACACGGGTGCCAAGGAGATCCTCTGCATCCGCGTTCTCGGTGGGTCGGGCCGTCGCTACGCCGGAATCGGCGACACCATCGTCGCAACCGTTAAGGATGCGATTCCCGGCGGCAACGTCAAGAAGGGCGACGTGGTCAAGGCCGTCATCGTCCGGACCACCAAGGAGCGCCGTCGTCCCGACGGTTCTTACATCAAGTTCGACGAGAACGCCGCCGTGATCCTCAAGGCTGACGGCGAGCCTCGTGGAACCCGCATCTTCGGCCCTGTGGGCCGCGAGCTGCGCGACAAGAAGTTCATGAAGATCATCTCGCTGGCGATGGAGGTGCTCTGAATCATGGCGAAGATCAAGAAGGGCGACACGGTGATTGTCATCGCCGGTCGCGACAAGGGAAAGACCGGGCGCGTGCTCGAGGTCCTCACGGACTCTGACCGCGTCATCGTCGAGGGCGTCCAGCGGGTCAAGAAGCACGTCAAGGTCGGCCAGACCCAGCGTGGGACCACGACCGGTGGGATCGAGACCGTCGAGGCGCCGATCCACGTCAGCAACGTCCAGTACTACGACGCAGAGGCCAAGCGCGGCAAGCGCGTCGGCGTCCGCAGCGAGCAGGTCGAGCGTGACGGTCGTACGCGCACGGTTCGCGTTCGCGTGACCCGTGGTCACGGCGACACCGAGAAGGACATCTGATGAGCACTGAGACGTACGCAAAGGCACAGCCTCGCCTCAAGGCCCGCTACGCCGCGGAGATCCTCCCCGGCCTGCGTGAGGAGTTCGGGCACGAGAACGTCAACCAGGTTGCTGGTCTGACGAAGATCGTCGTGAACATGGGTGTCGGCGATGCTGCCAAGGACTCGAAGCTGATCGAGGGCGCGATCCGCGACCTCACCGCCATCACCGGCCAGAAGCCGCAGGTCACGAAGGCCCGCAAGTCGATCGCCCAGTTCAAGCTGCGTGAGGGTATGCCCATCGGCGCCCACGTCACGCTGCGCGGCGACCGGATGTGGGAGTTCGCCGACAGGCTCCTGTCGATCGCGCTCCCGCGCATCCGTGACTTCCGTGGTCTCTCGCCGAAGCAGTTCGATGGTCACGGGAACTACACGTTCGGTCTGACCGAGCAGGCGATGTTCCACGAGATCGACCCCGACAAGATCGACCGGGTTCGTGGCATGGACATCACCATCGTGACCACCGCTACCACGGATGCTGAGGGCCGCTCACTTCTGAAGCGTCTCGGCTTCCCCTTCAAGGAGAACTGACATGGCGAAGAAGGCCCTGGTCAACAAGGCGGCCGCAAAGCCCAAGTTCGCGGTACGCGCCTACACCCGGTGCCAGAAGTGCGGACGTCCGCACTCTGTGTACCGCAAGTTCGGACTTTGCCGCATCTGCGTGCGCGAGATGGCGCACCGCGGCGAACTTCCCGGCGTCACCAAGAGCAGCTGGTAACAACTACGTCGTAGGTCCGGCCTGCATCGTTCGACGATGTGACTGGATACCCCGGCGAGGAAGGGCAGAAGCCCAATGACAATGACCGACCCGATCGCAGACATGCTGACACGTCTGCGTAACGCGAACTCGGCTTACCACGACACGGTCACCATGCCGTTCTCGAAGCTGAAGTCGCACATTGCTGAGATCTTGCAGGCCGAGGGATACATCACCGGCTGGAAGGTGGAGGACGCCCCCGTGGGCAAGTACCTCACCATCGAGCTGAAGTTCGGACCCGAGCGTGAGCGTTCGCTCGCCGGGATCCGTCGTATCTCGAAGCCTGGACTGCGTGTCTACGCAAAGTCCACCAACCTGCCGAAGGTTCTCGGCGGCCTCGGCGTGGCGATCCTGTCCACGTCCTCCGGCCTCCTGACCGACAAGCAGGCCGCAAAGAAGGGCGTGGGTGGGGAAGTCCTCGCCTACGTCTGGTAATCGGAAGACGGAGAGGAGATAGCCATGTCCCGTATCGGCAAAGTCCCCGTCCCGGTTCCATCCGGAGTGGACGTCACCATCAGCGGTGCGCTCGTGACGATCAAGGGCCCGAAGGGCGCCCTTGAGCACGTCGTGCCCGCGCCCATCGAGGTTGCAGTCAACGAGGCGGGCGCGATCGTCGTCGCCCGCCCCAACGACGAGCGCGCCTCGCGTTCCCTGCACGGCCTCACCCGCACCCTCCTCGCGAACATCATCACCGGTGTGACCGAGGGCTACGAGAAGAAGCTCGAGATCGTCGGTACCGGTTACCGCGTCGCGGCGAAGGGCTCCGACCTGGAGTTCGCGCTCGGCTTCAGCCACCCCGTGGTCATCACGCCGCCGGAGGGCATCACCTTCGCTGTCGAAGGCCCGACCAAGTTCTCGGTCAGTGGCATCAGCAAGCAGCAGGTGGGCGAGGTCGCCGCGAACATCCGAAAGATCCGTAAGCCTGAGCCCTACAAGGGCAAGGGAGTGCGGTACGCCGGCGAGGTAGTCCGCCGCAAGGCCGGAAAGGCTGGTAAGTAACCATGGCTCTCAAGATCATGGGCAAGGGCAAGGCTGTTGCTCGCAAACGCCGCCACTTCCGCCTGCGCAAGAAGGTCTCGGGGACGGCCGTCAGGCCGCGCCTCGTGGTTACCCGGTCTGCTCGCCACATCACCGCTCAGGTGGTCGACGACACGGTCGGCAAGACCGTCGTGTCGGCCTCGACGCTCGAGACCGGCCTCCGCAGCGCGGAGGGCGACAAGAGCGCCAAGGCACGCAAGGTCGGCGAGCTCGTCGCCGAGCGCGCGAAGGCAGCAGGCATCGACGCGGTCGTGTTCGACCGCGGCGGTAACAAGTACCACGGCCGAGTGGCAGCAGTCGCCGACGGGGCCCGCGAAGGCGGTCTGTCCCTGTGATGACGCGAACCACTTCCGTTCCGAAGCAAAGGACTCTCTGATGGCTGCAGGGCAGCGCAGCACCACCGGCGCCCCCACGGGCGGCGCCACCACTGAGCAGAGCGACCGTCGTAACGACCGTCGCAGCGGTGGCGGACGCGGCGACGGTCGCCGTGACGCCCCGGAGAAGAACGCGTTCGTCGAGCGCGTCGTCACCATCAACCGCGTCGCCAAGGTCGTCAAGGGTGGCCGCCGCTTCAGCTTCACCGCGCTCGTCGTGGTGGGCGATGGTGACGGAACCGTCGGCGTCGGCTACGGCAAGGCCAAGGAAGTTCCCGCGGCCATCGCCAAGGGCGTCGAGGAAGCCAAGAAGAACTTCTTCAAGGTTCCTCGCATCCAGGGCACCATTCCGCACCCCATCACGGGTGAGGCTGCTGCCGGCGTCGTGTTCCTCCGTCCTGCAGCGCCGGGTACCGGTGTCATCGCCGGTGGACCGGTCCGCGCAGTGCTCGAGTGCGCCGGCATCCACGACGTGCTCTCGAAGTCGCTCGGGTCCACCAACTCGATCAACATCGTCCACGCGACGGTCGCGGCTCTCCGCGGCCTGGAGCTGCCGGAAGCGGTTGCTGCTCGTCGTGGGCTCCCGCTCGAGCACGTCGCTCCTGCCGCGCTCCTGCGTGCGCAGGCTGCTGGCCGGGCCGCTGCAGCAGGGGTAGGTGCATGATGGCCCGCCTCAAGGTGACCCAGCTCAAGTCCGCCATCGGCGGCAAGCAGAATCAGCGCGACACCCTGCGCACTCTCGGCCTCAAGCGGATCGGCGACACCGCCGTGAAGGAAGACCGCCCTGAGATCCGCGGGATGGTCGCCACGGTGGCACACCTCGTCGCCGTCGAGGAGGTCGAGTAAACATGGCTGAGAAGTCAGACAAGAAGAAGGAGTCAGCCGCAGTGACGGCTGACGCCCCCGCCAAGAAGGCCCCCGCCAAGAAGGCAGCAGCGAAGAAGGCTGCGCCTGAGGCTGCTGCTGAGACCAAGGCCCCCGCGGCCAAGGCCAAGACAGTCGCACCGCTCGGCGCGGGTGGCACCCTCAAGGTTCACCACCTCCGTCCCGCCCCCGGCGCCAAGACCGCGAAGACCCGTGTCGGTCGCGGTGAAGCGTCGAAGGGTAAGACGGCAGGACGCGGCACCAAGGGCCAGAAGGCCCGGTACCAGATTCCTGAGCGTTTCGAGGGTGGGCAGATGCCGCTCCACATGCGTCTGCCGAAGCTCCGTGGATTCAAGAACCCGTTCCGGACGGAGTACCAGGTCGTCAACCTGGACAAGCTCTCCGCCCTGTACCCCGACGGTGGTTCGGTCACGGTCGACGACCTGGTCGCCAAGGGTGCGGTTCGCAAGGGACAGCTCGTCAAGGTGCTCGGCACCGGCGAGATCACCGTCAAGCTCGAGATCGCGGTCGACGCGCTCTCCAGCTCTGCGAAGGACAAGATCCTCGCAGCAGGCGGATCTGTCTCCGAAGCCTGATGCAGTGATGTAGGGCCGGTCGCGCACAGCGCTACCGGCCCTACGCCTGTCTTCGGACAGATGAAGCAGCACGACGTACCCGGACCGATTCCCGCACATCGCCGTGGAGCGGATAAGGTACTTTGGGCGCCGGCTAACCGGTGCCTCCCAGGCGCCGGCTTGCCGGTGATGACAACGCCGCCTCGGCGGACCAGGAGGAATAGGTGCTCAGCGCATTTGCTCGGGCGTTCCGTACGCCTGACCTGCGGCGCAAGCTGCTGTTCACGATCTCGATCATGGCGCTCTTCCGTGTCGGGTCCTTCGTGCCATCACCCGGTGTCGACTACCAGAACGTCCAGCAGTGCGTCGCCAACGGCGGCGCCAGCGACATCCTCGGGCTCGTCAACCTCTTCAGCGGCGGGGCCCTGCTCCAGCTGTCGATCTTCGCGCTCGGGATCATGCCGTACATCACGGCGAGCATCATCGTGCAGCTGCTGCGAGTGGTCATCCCTCGCTTCGAGGCGCTGCACAAGGAAGGTCAGTCCGGTACTGCGAAGCTCACCCAGTACACGCGCTACCTGACGGTCGCTCTCGCCGTGCTCCAGGCGACGACCTACGTCACGATGGCTCGGACGGGCCAGCTGCTCCCGAACTGCGACGTCATCCCTGACGACAGCCTCATGGCGTCGATCCTCGTCGTCATCACGATGACCGCCGGGGCCGGAGCCATCATGTGGCTCGGCGAGCTCATCAGCGAGCGTGGCGTCGGCAACGGCATGTCGCTCCTCATCTTCACGTCGATCGCCGCGAGCTTCCCCCCCGCCCTCTGGGGCATCGCGGGTGGGAACGGCGGCCCGCAGAAGTTCACGATCGTCGTGCTCGTCAGCCTCCTCGTCATCGCGCTCGTCGTCTTCGTCGAGCAGTCGCAGCGCCGCATCCCGGTGCAGTACGCCAAGCGCATGGTCGGTCGCAAGATGTACGGCGGCTCGAGCACCTACATTCCGATCAAGATCAACATGGCCGGCGTCATCCCCGTGATCTTCGCGTCCTCCCTGCTCGCCGTCCCGGGCCTCATCGCCCAGTTCGCGAGCCCGGAGTCAGACTGGGTCCAGTGGGTCCAGCGCAACGTCGTCGACACCGGTGCTCCACTGCACATCGGCCTCTACGTGCTGCTCATCGTCTTCTTCTGCTTCTTCTACACGGCGATCACGTTCGACCCGGATGAGGTCGCGGACAACATGAAGAAGTACGGCGGCTTCGTGCCCGGCATCCGTGCCGGCCGCCCGACCGCCGAGTACCTCGACTACGTCATCACGCGCATCACCTCAGCAGGTGCGATCTACCTCGCGATCGTGGCACTCATCCCGACGCTCGCGTTCATCATCCTCGACGTCGGGACCAACATCCCGTTCGGCGGCACGTCGATCCTCATCATCGTCGGCGTCGGCCTCGAGACGGTGAAGCAGATCGACTCGCAGCTGCAGCAACGACACTACGAAGGGTTCCTGCGATGAGCGCCAAGCTCGTACTCCTCGGCCCGCCCGGAGCGGGCAAGGGCACCCAGGCTGTGCGCCTGGCCGACCGGCTCGGTGTCCAGGCCATCTCCACGGGCGACATCTTCCGCTCCAACATCACGGGTGGCACCGAGCTGGGCAAGCTCGTGCAGCAGTACACCGCGAAGGGTGAGCTCGTCCCGGACGAGGTCACCAACGCCATGGTGCGCGACACCCTCTCGACCATGGTCGCCGATGCTCCCGACGCTGGATTCATCCTCGACGGCTATCCGCGCAACGTCGCCCAGGTCATCGAGCTCGACGCGATCCTTGCGGACCTCGGCCTCGCGCTGGACGGTGCGGTGGAGATCGTGGCCGACGCGGACGTCGTCGTCGAGCGGCTTCTCAAGCGCGCCGAGATCGAGGGGCGTGTCGACGACACCGAGCCGGTCATCCGCCACCGACTGACCGTCTACGCGGACCAGACCGCACCGGTCTCGGCCGTCTACGGCGACCGTGGCTCGCTCGTCCAGGTCGACGGGATCGGAGAGGTCGACGCGGTCAGCGAGCGTCTCTTCTCCGCGTTGGCCGCCATCGTCCCCTAGCGCGACGGCACGCAGATGTTCGGGCGCGAGCGCATCGAGTACAAGACCGCAGACCAAGTCGGCCACATGCGGCGCGCGGGCCTCGTCGTCGCCGACACGCTCGCAGCGGTCCGTGAGGTCGCGGTTCCCGGTGTCACGACCGCGGAGCTGGACGCCGTCGCTTCCCGTGTCATCGCCGAAGCGGGAGCTCTGCCGTCCTTCCTCGGCTACCAGGGGTTCCCCGCGACCGTGTGCGTCTCAGTGAACGACGAGGTGATCCACGGGATACCTGGTGCTCGTCGGCTCGGATCCGGAGACGTCGTCTCGATCGACTGCGGAGCGATCGTCGACGGGTGGCACGCCGACTCGGCCGTCACCGTCGTCCTCGACGGTGGTGACCCCCGCGACGTCGCCCTGTCGACGACCGCTGAGGGAGCGATGTGGGCAGGCATCGCCGCCCTGGCCCGGTCCACGCGTCTGAACGACGTAGGGCGTGCGGTCGAGGCCGCCGTGCGGCGCTCCGAGGACCTCGACGACGTGCGCTACGGCATCGTCGAGGAGTATGTCGGCCACGGCATCGGTTCAGCGATGCACCAGGCGCCTGACGTCCTCAACTACAGCGTGCGCGAACGCGGCCCACGCCTCCGGCCCGGCATGTGCGTGGCCATCGAGCCGATGATCGTCCGCGGGGAGAACACGACGCACGTCTGCGAGGACGACTGGACCGTGGTGACCTCCGACGGCGGACGCGCTGCGCACTGGGAGCACTCGGTCGCGATCCTCGACGGCGGGGTGTTCGTGCTCACTGCCCACGACGGCGGGGCCGCGCGCCTCGCGGAGCTGGGTGTCCAAGTTCACCCACTCTGATCGTGCTGTCTGGAACGTCCGTGCGACAACGCCCTACCGCGGACGAGGTATCCAGCGTATATTCCAGAATCCGGGGCCACGCCCCGCGTCGGTGGCTTCGGGTTCGGTCGAGCACGGTGAGTTGGGGCGATGGCAGACTCTCAGATGGACCATGGTGCTCCTTCTGGCGCGACGACGTCCGCCCTCCTGCCACGCTCACCGTCGGTCTTCGTCGCGAAGGCCGACCTGCTCCGGTTCCTCGATCGCCGTGAGCCTCTGACCATCGTCCGAGGCCCGAGAGGGTTCGGCAAGACGAGCCTCGTCGCCCACTGGGCGCGTTCCCTCCCCGGGACGGCAGACGTCGTCTGGGTGTCGTGCCGGATGGCGCTCTTCGGGGAGGGGCGAGCACGGACGGTCTGGGAGGCGATCGGGGACGCGCTCTCTCGATCCGGTATCGCCGCCGAGCGGGTCCAGGCAGAGGCTGGTGCGAGTGCCCAGCTCGAGGCCGTGCTCCGGGAGCTCAAGCGTCCCCTCTGCCTCGTGCTCGACGACTTCCACCACGTCACCGACCCTGCCGTTGAGGCCGCGCTCGTGGAGCTCGTGCGCAAGTTCGAGTCGTTGAATCTCGTGGTCTGCCTGGGCCGTGTCGCAAGCATCGAGACGGTCCGAGCCGCCACGATCGACTCGGTGGTCATCCGACCGGCCGAGCTGCTCCTCACCGAGACCGAGACGAGCGAGGTCGCACGCAGGCTGGGACGGGAGCTCGCACCCGAGGACGTCCGTGCTCTGCACGCCGAGTCCGGCGGGTGGCCGGCGCTCGTGCGCGCCATCCTCTCGAACGGCGCGTCCACCCGTGGTGGCACAGCGGGAACTCTGGACCTGCGCGCGGGAGACCCGTTCCTCCGGTCCGTGTGGCAAGAGCTGGGCGACCGTCGGCTCCAGCGCGTGATCCTCCGGACTGCGCTGCTCGACGAGTTCACCGCGGAGGACGCTCGGTGGTGCTCGGGGATCGGCGACGTCGGTGAGCAGCTTGCGCACCTCTCGGCCGCGGGGATCCTCGTGAGCGACGGCACCGGTGAGCCGGCGGTGCACCACTACGTTCCGGCGGTGCGCCGCGCCTGTGTCGCCCTCCTCAAGACGCACGACCCACGGCAGTTCAAGGTTGCTTCCCGACGCGCCGCCGAGGTCTGCGTCGCACACGGCCGGACGGACGTCGCCCTGGGGCACCTCCTGCGGTCCGCGTCCTGGACCGAGGCCGCACAGCTCATCGACGTCCGATGGGTCGAGCTCGTCGCCGAGTTCCCCGAGGATGTCGCGGCAGCGGTCGAACGGATGCCCCGGGAGGTGCTCGAGCGGCACGCGCGACTGGTGATCGCCCGCGACCACCTGCTCCCGGTCGTGCGCAAGAACGACGCGGTCCACGTGGGAGACGGGGGGCTCGCCGGCTTCGACCCGTCGGACGTCGGACCGCGGACCCCGTGGGCGGGTGACGAGGTCTTCGCCCTCCCGGGGGTCGTCGACGCGATGGAGCAGAGCCTCGCACAGATCGCACTCCTGCGCATGACGGGGAACTTCTATGCCGCGAAGGAGGTGGCGGACCGCGACCACGACGCCGTGCTCGTCCGCGTGGACGAGCTGCACGACGACGTCAGGCAGGAGCTCGCTCCCGTCCTCCACGAGTGGGCGGTGACACGTCTGCTCGGGGCGGACCTGCCCGGCGCCCTCAGTGCGTTCCGGGAGGCGGTCGAGCTCGCGACCGCTCACGACCACCCCGAGATCGTCCGAGAGGCGTCGGTGGGAGCCGCGCTGGCGTGCGCGATGCTCGGCTATCTGCAACCCGCCGAGGAGTGGCTCGTCGCGGCCGACCGTGGCCAGACAGCGGCGAGCGCCGGGCCGTCGGACCGCATCGTCGACGCGGTCCGAGGCATCGTCGCGCTCGAGCGGGTCCAGATCGAGGGGCTGCGTGCCGCGCGCTCGTTCGACGTGCCGAAGGACATCGGAGAGTTCTGGGCGCTCGCGGTCATGATCCGGGCGCAGGTCGCGCTCGTCGACGGGACGCACTTCCAGATCCTCGGCGAGATCGAGGCAGCGAGGTCGCGGTCCGGGGGAGAGGGCACCCGCAGCCTCGGAGACGCCCTCCTCGTCTCGGCCTCGGTCGACCTGCACCTCGCGCTCGGGCACATCTCACGTGCTCGCCTCGCGATCAACGCCGTGACCCAGACCTACGAGGCCACCGGGCTGGCGAGGGCGCGGACCGAGTACCTCTCCGGGGAGTTCGCCAGGGCCAGCGAGGTCGCACTCCAGTGGTTGAGGACCCGGATCTACGCGCCGCGGCACCGTCTGGACTTCCTCGTCATCCTCGCGGCGTCCGAGCAGGCACGGGGTCGCCGGTACGAGGCGGCGGTCGCGCTCGACGAGGCTGTCGCGATCTCCGAGGCGACCGGGATCACGCGTGCCTTCCTCAAGGTGCCGCGGCGCGCGCTCCTCGACCTCGAGGTGGAGGTGCCGAGGATCCGCGTCATCCTCGAGCAGCCCGGGCTGGTCGAGACCGGAGAGCTCTTCCCGGCACCGACGATCAGCGCACAGCTGAGCGACCGGGAGCGTCAGGTGCTCGAGAGCCTGGCCCGGAACACCTCGCTCGCGGGTGTCGCGCGCTCGCTGTACCTCTCGTCGAACACGGTCAAGACCCACCTGCGGAGCATCTACCGCAAGCTCGGGACGCACTCGAGCGTGGAGACGGTGGAGCGCGCGTTCGAGCTCGGGATCATCGAACGACCGTCCTGACCGTCCTCCGTACCGGTGCGTCGTGGGCGGTCCGGGGGGAGCGTCGCCCATCTCACTTTCCGATTCGTCCTTCGATGCCGTAGGATGCTTCGTTGGGTGTGTAGTGCTCACGCATTCGCACCACTAATCCACGAAGCACCGATCGCACGTGACTGTGTGGCCGGACGCCGCGTGGGCTGTTTTCGTCACGAGAGTTAGCGGAGGATATGGCGAAGAAGGACGGTGTCATCGAGATCGAGGGCAGCGTGGTCGAGGCACTGCCGAACGCGATGTTTCGCGTGGAGCTGGCCAACGGTCACAAGGTACTCGCTCACATCTCGGGCAAGATGCGGCAGCACTACATCCGAATCCTCCCTGAGGACCGGGTAGTGGTCGAGCTGAGCCCGTACGACTTGTCCCGTGGCCGGATCGTCTACCGCTACAAGTAACCACCACTCGATCAACTGCTGCCTACCGCACCCGGCTCCCAGAGCCCCAGGTGTCGTCATGCGGCGGCGGAGGAACCACGATGAAGGTCAAGCCCAGCGTCAAGAAGATCTGCGACAAGTGCAAGGTGATCCGCCGGCACGGTCGCGTCATGGTCATCTGCGAGAACCTGCGGCACAAGCAGCGCCAGGGCTGAGACGTCCTGCGCGAGAGCGCCACATGTTCCACAGCATGATCAGTGCCCATCCGTCGGGCGAGAAGAACGGATGAGCACGACCAGCGCATCACCACCGGACCGTTCGGGAGGCACAGCCTCGTGCGACGGACCGTGAACCCTCGGTCGGAGGCCGGGGCTCGCAGCATGCGAGAGGTGAGGCGGTAGACCTCCGATGGCATTACAGGAGCCGGAAGGCACATGGCACGTCTTATCGGCGTCGACCTCCCCCGCGACAAGCGGCTCGAGGTTGCGCTCACATACATCTACGGCGTCGGCCGTACCCGCGCCCAGCAGACGCTGGCCGCCACCGGGCTCAGCCCGGACGTGCGCGTGAAGGACCTCGGCGACGCCGAGCTCGTCGCGCTGCGCGATCACCTCGAGGGAAACTTCAAGCTCGAGGGTGACCTCCGCCGTGAGGTCGCTGCTGACATCCGCCGCAAGGTTGAGATCGGCTGCTACGAAGGTCTGCGTCACCGCCGCGGGCTCCCGGTGCGCGGACAGCGCACCAAGACCAACGCTCGTACCCGCAAGGGCCCGAAGCGCACCGTGGCCGGCAAGAAGAAGGCCCGCTAGCAGCAGTAGTTCGCCTGGACCCACGACGCGTGCCCCGAGGGCACGCTCGCGAGCGTCCTGCGATCCGAAGACCTCAATCCAGGAGAGAAAAAGCACATGCCTCCCAAGACTCGCGGCGCACAGGGTGCCCGCAAGCCTCGCCGCAAAGACAAGAAGAATGTCGCAATCGGCCAGGCGCACATCAAGAGCACGTTCAACAACACCATCGTGTCGATCACGGACCCGTCCGGCGCCGTGATCTCCTGGGCCTCCTCCGGCCAGGTCGGCTTCAAGGGCTCGCGCAAGTCGACGCCGTTCGCGGCGCAGCTCGCAGCCGAGGCCGCCGCACGTCGTGCGCAGGAGCACGGCATGAAGAAGGTCGACGTCTTCGTCAAGGGCCCCGGCTCCGGTCGCGAGACCGCGATCCGCTCCCTCCAGGCCGCTGGCCTCGAGGTCGGCTCGATCCAGGACGTGACGCCGCAGGCTCACAACGGCTGCCGTCCCCCGAAGCGCCGCCGCGTCTGACCGCGATCGCCGCTGATGCTCGGTTGTGCCCGCGTCCCCTGGTGGGACGTGGGCACAACCCGGCTCTGCTGATCACCTCGACGTGATCGTGTACTGACCGCCCAGGCAAATCAGAGTCCGGGCGGACTCGTGATGCGTCATATAGCGGACGCACGCTGAAAGGAACCCCACCAGTGCTCATCGCACAGCGCCCCACCCTGACCGAAGAGGTCATCTCCGAGAGCCGTTCGCGCTTCTCCATCGAGCCTCTCGAGCCCGGCTTCGGCTACACGCTCGGCAACTCGATGCGACGCACGCTCCTCTCGTCGATCCCCGGCGCAGCCGTCACGTCCATCCGCATCGACGGTGTTCTCCACGAGTTCACCACGGTCCCGGGTGTGAAGGAAGACGTCACCGAGATCATCCTCAACATCAAGAACCTCGTCGTCTCCTCGGAGAACGACGAGCCCGTCGTGATGTACCTGCGCAAGCAGGGATCCGGTGTCGTCACGGCCGCGGACATCGTGCCGCCGGCCGGCGTCGAGGTGCACAACCCCGATCTCCACATCGCCACGCTCAACGACAAGGGCAAGCTGGAGATCGAGCTCACGGTCGAGCGCGGGCGCGGATACGTCTCCGCCCAGCAGAACAAGTCCTTCGACTCCGAGATCGGCCGGGTCCCCGTCGACTCGATCTACTCCCCGGTGCTCAAGGTCACGTACAAGGTCGAGGCGACGCGAGTCGAGCAGCGCACCGACTTCGACAAGCTCATCGTCGACGTCGAGACGAAGCAGGCCATCAGCCCGCGTGACGCGCTCGCGTCCGCAGGCAAGACCCTCGTCGAGCTGTTCGGCCTCGCCCGTGAGCTCAACGTCGAGGCCGAAGGCATCGAGATCGGCCCGTCGCCGACCGACGCCGCCCTCGCAGCAGACCTCGCTCTTCCCATCGAGGAGCTGCAGCTGACGATCCGCTCGTACAACTGCCTCAAGCGCGAGGGCATCCACGCCGTCGGCGAGCTCGTCGCTCGCAGCGAGGCCGACCTCCTCGACATCCGGAACTTCGGCGCGAAGTCCATCAACGAGGTGAAGGAGAAGCTCGCTGAGCTCGGCCTCTCCCTCAAGGACTCACCGCTGGACTTCGACCCGTCGACCGCCGACTACTACGACGGCGACGACACGGAAGACGAGCAGTACAACTGACTTCTGTGCTGACCGGGTCGCCGGACAGCTCGACCAATTCCTAAGGAGCAACAACAATGCCTACCCCAGCAAAGGGTGCGCGGCTCGGCGGTAGCCCGGCTCACGAGCGCCTCATCCTCAGCAACCTGGTGACCAGCCTCTTCGAGCACGGTCGGATCACGACCACGGCGACGAAGGCCAAGCGCCTCCAGCCGCTCGCCGACCGCCTCATCTCGAAGGCGAAGCGCGGCGACCTGCACTCGATCCGCCAGATCGCGAAGGTCGTGCACAACAAGACGCCGCGTCGTCCGGACGAGCCCGGTGACGCGAACACCATCCTGCACCGCCTCGTCACGGAGATCGCCCCCGCCGTCGCCGAGCGCCAGGGTGGCTACACGCGTATCACGAAGGTCGGCAACCGCAAGGGCGACAACGCCCCCATGGCCGTCATCGAGCTCGTCCTCGAGCCGTTGAGCCCGAAGCAGGCTGTCGTGCGCGAGGCCGAGAAGGCCGCGAAGAAGAGCGCGCCGAAGTCGTCGAAGACGGAGAAGGCCGCCTCGGAGAAGTCCGAGAAGGCTGCACCCGCGGACGAGGTCGTCGCTGACGAGACCGCGGAGAGCACCACCGCAGACAAGTCCTCCACGGAGGACTGAGACGGCTCCTGGCCGACCGCCAGGATCCCCTCCCGAGGGCCCGGCTCTGAGACAACCTCTCAGGCCGGGCCCTCGTGCGTCCCGCGGCTGCTAGCGTCGACCCGGTCGACCGGGTCGACATCGTGGTCGAGAGGCCGTCGTCGAGATGAACGGGGGAACGAGCAGTGGCGTGGTGGGGTCAGTCGCTGCTGTTCGTGGCGTTCGCTCTGGTGCTGTTCACGCCGGGGACGGTCGTCCTCCGGCTCCTCGGCGCACGCGGGATGCTTGCGCTCGGCGCTGCGCCAGCCCTCTCCTGCGCGTTCTATGCCGTGCTCGCCCCGGTGCTCGCGGCCGCAGGCATCGCTTGGGGTCCGGCGACGGTGGGGGCTGCCGTGCTCGCTCTGGCGCTCGTCGTCCTCGGTTGTCGGAGGCTCGTCCGGAGCACCAGGCATGCCGGGTCGGACGCTGTGGGCCCGCCTCCGTGGCTCGGGACGGGAGCTGTGGACGCGCTCCTCGCGCATCGCACGGGGGTCGTCGTGGCGCTGGTCGTTGGCTCGCTCGTCGCCGTCGTGCCGATGGCGATCGGGATGGGAAGCCCGGGAGCGCCTCTCCAGCAGTGGGACGCGGTGTTCCACCTCAACGGTGTCGCCTTCATCCGTGAGACCGGGGACGCGAGCAGCGTCGACGGTCTGTACGGGGCCGGTCGCTCGGTGTACTACCCGACCGTCTGGCACTCGATGGTCGCCCTCGTGCCGGGTGACCTCGTCGCTGCGCCCGCAGACGCGATCACCTCGGTTGCGAACGCGTCGACGCTCGTCATGGGCTCCGTCGCCTGGCTGGCCGGCCTCGGCGCGTTCGGCGCGGCGTGCTTCCCGCGTCGTCCGGCGATCACGGTCCTCGTCGTCGCCGTCGGCGGCGCGTTCTCGATGTTCCCGACGGTGCTCCTCAGCACGCTCGCACAGTGGCCCAACGGTCTCTCGGTCATGCTCGTCCCGGGTGCTGCGGCGCTCTGGGTCGTCCTCTTGCGCAGCGCCCCGGGGCAGCGCGTCGTGCTCTTCGTGGCATCGTTTGCAGCGCTCGTCGGTGTGGGCAGCGCGCACGGCAGCGGTGTCGTGGGCCTCGCTGTGATCGTCGGTCCGCTGGCACTCGCGGTCGCCGGGCGGTCCGTCCGGCACGCGTGGACCACCGGTCGTCGGCGGGCGGTCTCGATCGTCGGGGCAGCGGTGCTCGTGGTCGGGGGAGTGGCGACACTCCTGGTGCTCCGGTCCTCGGTCCTCCAGGTCCTCTTCAACTTCGAGCGGCTCCCGCAGCGCGGGTATGGGCCTTCCGTCGGGCGGACGCTGCTCGACATGGTCCTCAGTCCGTGGCCGGGCAACGTTGTCGTGAGCCTGGCGGTCGTCGTCGGGGCCGTCGTGCTCCTGCGCACCCGGGACCAGCGGTGGCTGCTCGTGTCCGCAGCGGCCGTCATCGTGCTCGTCGCCCTCGCTGCAGGCCCCTCGACGCCGCTGCGTGCCCTCACCGGCATCTGGTACACGCAGGCGGCACGGATCGAGGCGCTCTACCCCGTCGTCGCTGCCGTGCTCGCTGCGGTGGGCCTCGCACACCTGGGCGGCGCCCTGTCGGACGCGGCCGCCCGTCGGTCCCCGGCTCGCCTCGGGCAGCTCAGCGCGCAGCGGTGCGCAGCCGCGCTCGTGGTGCTCGCTCTCGTGGCATCTCTCGGCTTCCAGGCACCTGGACGGGCAGACCGCTTCGCGCAGGCGTACGACCCCGCGCAGATCCGGTGGGGGACCATGCTCAGCACCGAGGAGCTCGCCCTCGTGCGTGACCTGCGGTCGCTCGTCCCGCAGGGGGCCCTGGTTCTCGGCGACCCGCACAACGGCGCGGCGTTCGCGTTCGCGATGGGCGGCAGGCACGTGGTGCTGCCTCAGCTCGGGACGAGCGCGATGGACGAGTCGCAGGCCTATCTGCGCGCGCACTTCCGCGATATCGCGAGCGACCCTGAGGTGTGCCGGCACGTCGAGGAGCTCGGGGTCACGCACTTCTACGAGGACCGGGCGGGTGCGTCCGACGGGGCGAAGGTCGATCCGGAGTCGCCCGGGCTCCGGGACGTCGACACGAGCGAGGGCTTCACCGTCGTGGCGAGAGCCGGTACCGCGACCCTCTGGACCATCGAGGCCTGCTGATGACGACGGTCGGGGTCGTCCTCGTGCACAGCGTCCGCACGTCGCGGACCATGTGGCGCGCCCAGCTCGAGACGCTCAAGGCGGCGGGGATCCCGACGCTGGCGATCGACCTGCCGGGTCACGGGACGAGGATCGGCGAGCCGTTCACGCTCGACGAGGCGTACGCGACCATCGATGCTGCCGTCGATGCTCTCGGAGGCCGCGCCGTGGTCGTGGGGATGTCTCTCGGCGGCTATCTGTCCATCGGGTACACGTCTCGGCACCCAGAGAAGGTCCTCTCCCTCGTCGCCGCAGGCTGCAGCACGACGACCCGGTCGACCCTGCGCACGGGGTGGCTGCGGCTGGCTCGCCGGATCGAGGCGAGCGGCGACTCCGGAGAACGGCTCAACTCCTTCATGGTGCGGAGCACGCTGTCGGCGGCCGGAGCGCAGGATGTGGCGGCAGGCGGGTTCGCCCTCGGGGTGATGACCGACGCGCTCACCGCGATGGGCGATCTCGACCCGATCGAGGCGTTGCGGGCGGTGCGGTGCCCGGTGCGGATCGTCAACGGCCGCTTCGACCACTTCCGCAGCCAGGAGCGTGCGTTCCTCGCCGCTGCGCGCGCGAGCGGCCAGCCGGCCTGGCTCGTCGTCGTCCCGCGGGCGATGCACCTCGTCAGCCTGGATGCGCCCGTCGCGTTCTCGCGGGTCGTCCTCGAGGCTGTCGACGAGGTCGGGGTACGGCTGGCCGGTGGCCGGCCCGTCCGCCCGGCCTCAGCGCGCGGTTCCGGACTCGAGGAGGCCCCAGGCGCGCGCCCCTCCGACGAGCGCGGCTGAGTTGGGGACCACGACGACATCGTCGCCGAGCCGGTCGAGGACGACTGCGGTGATCCGACGGGAGTTCCCACCGCCGAGATAGAGCCGGTCCCAGAGGAAGACCGGTCGCAGCCCGTCGACGACGCGGGCGACCCGGCGCGACCAGAGGCCGTCGCCGAGCCGACGACGCTCGGGCTCGCCGATGTACTCGTCGTACGTGGTCCCGCGGCGGACCGGCGCGTGCGACAGCTCGAGGTGGGGCGCGATGCGACCACCGTCGAAGTGGGCCGACCCGAGGCCCGTCCCCAGCGTCAGGACGAGCTCGAGGCCCGTCCCGGCGACGACGCCGGCCCCGTGGACCTCTGCGTCGTTGAGGACGAGCGTCGGGACCCCCAGCCGTGCGCTCAGGGCGGCGTGCATGTCGAAGCCGGCCCACCTCTCGGCGAGCTCGGGGTCCACCCGTGACCGAGGGCCGGACCGGGTGATGTAGTGCGGCGTGTGGATGACGACGCCGTGGCGGACCATCCCGGGCATGCCCAGCGTCAGGCGGGTGGCCTGGGGGAGGTCGCGCGCCAGCTCGGCGACACAGTCCACGAGCCGCTCGGGCGGGAGCGGGTAGGGCGTCTGGACGCGGACCGCGGGTGCGTGCGCCGTCCCCGCGTCGTCGAGCACGGCTGCCTTGATGCCGCCTCCGCCGCAGTCGACGGAGAGCGTGAGGTTCTCGGGGGAGGGAGGCTGCACCATTCCTTGCACACTAGTGCGAGATGATGGGGTCGTGATCCGGATCCGCCTCGACATCGCCTACCGCGGCACCGACTTCGCAGGATGGGCCGTCCAGCCCGGTCTGCGGACCGTCCAGGGAGTTCTCGAGGAAGGACTGAGCCGGGTCCTGAGGATCCCCCCGCCGCGCGTCGCGGTGGCCGGCCGGACCGACTCCGGGGTGCACTCGCGGGGGCAGACGGTGCACGTCGACCTCACGCCCGCCGTCTGGGCCTCCGTGCCGGGCCAGTCGGCGCGGACACCGGCGCAGGCGCTCATCAGCCGGCTCAACGGGGTGCTGCCGGACGACCTCGTGGTGCATCGCGTCCGGGAGGCACCGCCCGGGTTCGACGCACGGTTCGGCGCGCTGCTGCGCAGGTACTCGTACCGCATCGCCGACAGCTTCGAGCTGCACGACCCGTTGCGCCGCGAGTGGACGCTGTGGCTGCGCCACGAGCTCGACGTCGATGCCATGCACGCCGCGATGCAGCCGCTCCTGGGCATCCGCGACTTCGCCGCCTTCTGCCGACCGCGGCCCGGGGCGACGACGATCCGTCACCTGCAGGAGCTCAGCTGGACACGGGTCGCCGACGGCCCGGACGCCGGTCTCGTCGTCGCCCGCGTCCAGGCGGACGCCTTCTGCCACAACATGGTCCGCGCTCTCGTCGGCGCGTCGCTCACGGTAGGGCAAGGACGCCGTCCGGTGACCTGGCCGGCCGAGGTGCTCGCCCGCGGGCAGCGTGACCCGCTGGCAGCGGTCGTGCCCGGGCACGGTCTGGTGCTCGAGGAGGTCCACTACCCGCCGGACGAGGAGCTCGCCGAGCACGCCGACCGCGTCCGCGCTCGACGGATGGACGAGCACGTGTGGGAGCCTCACGGCTGACCGACCGTGCGGTCGAGCCGTCCGGATCCGGGGCGTGCGTGGACCGTCAGGTCACGGTTCGTCGACCACGTGCACGGCAGCCTCTTCGGCGCTCGCGCTGTTGGCGTCCATCGCGACCGCGTCCGCGAAGGTGTCGTTCGCCTGTCCGTCGAGAGTGTCCGCGTCCGAGACCAGCCGACCTGCGAGGTCGGGCTGGCGGCGACCCTCCTCGGCCTGCTCCCAGACCTCGGGCGTCTCCTCCGCGAGGCGCTGGTCGAGCGACTCGCCGTGCTCCTCCTCCCACGGCGTCTCGCCGAAGTGGTTCGGGCGCGGGGTCTCCGGCGGCGCGTACGGCTCGTCCAGCTTGTCGTCGTCCGATCCCGCAGCGAAGAGCGTGTCCTCGCCCGGGAGCTGGTTGGAGTCGCCCTCCGTACCGAGTGCGTTGTCTGTCGAGGTTGCTGGGGTGTCTTCGCTCATACCTCCACAGTCGCACCGGCTGCGCCGGCACGCATGCCGAGCGGTCGCAGAGAAAGGGTTCGCCCCCGTCGGCCACCACGCGGCACACTGGACCCGTGGGCCACATCGACATCAACGACATCAGCTACTTCCTCCCCGACGGACGGCCCCTCCTCGCGGGGGTGAACCTGCGCGTCGGTGAGGGTGCGAAGGTCGCCCTCGTCGGGCCCAACGGGGTGGGCAAGACGACGCTCATGCGGATCGTCGCCGGGGACCTCGCCCCGCACGACGGCCGGGTGACGCGCAGCGGCGGCCTCGGGATCATGCGCCAGTTCGTCGGCCGCATCGACGACGACCGCACGATCCGCGACGTGCTCGTCGACCTCGCGCCGCCGGCGGTCCGCGATGCCGGGACCGAGCTGGCGGCCGCCGAGCTGGCGATGATGACGCTCGAGGACGAGCCCACCCAGATGCGCTACGCGCAGGCGCTCGCGGACTGGGCGGACGCGCGGGGCTACGAGGCGGAGAACGACTGGGATCACGTGACCGACGAGGTCCTGTCGATCCCCTTCGAGCAAGCGCAGTGGCGCGAGGTGCGGACCCTGTCCGGCGGTGAGCAGAAGCGTCTCGTCCTCACCGCTCTCCTGCGGGGCACGGAGGAGGTGCTCCTGCTCGACGAGCCGGACAACTACCTCGACGTCCCGACGAAGCGATGGCTCGAGCAGCAGCTCGCCGCGTCGCCGAAGACGGCCCTGTTCATCTCGCACGACCGCGAGCTGCTCTCTCGGACCGCGACGCAGGTGGCGAGTATCGAGCCCGGTGCGTCCGGCGGTTCGATCTGGGTCCACGGCGGTGGGTTCGCCACGTACGCCGCGGCGCGTGACGACCGGATGAACCGGCTCGAGGAGATGCGACGTCGCTGGGACGAGGAGCACGTCAAGCTCAAGGAGCTGGTCAACAGCCTGAAGAACAAGTCGGCCTTCAACGACGGCCTCGCGAGCCGGTACCAGGCGGCGCAGACCCGTCTGCGCAAGTTCGAGGAGGCCGGGCCGCCGGAGGTCGTGGCCCGGGAGCAGAACGTCCGGGTCCGGCTCACCGGCGGACGGACCGCGAAGCGGGCGGTCGTCGCGGAGAGGCTCGAGCTCACCGGCCTCATGAAGCCCTTCGACACCGAGATCTGGTTCGGCGACCGGGTCGCGGTCCTCGGCTCCAACGGGTCCGGCAAGTCGCACTTCATGCGGCTGCTCGCCGCCGGGGGCTCGGACCCGGACCCCGCGGACCACGCTCCCGTCCCCGACGGGGAGGCGTCGGTCGTCGGGCACGTGTCCCACACCGGGCGGGTCACGCTCGGTTCGCGCGTGCGACCGGGATGGTTCGCGCAGAACCATGCACACCCGGAGTTCGACGGACGGACCTTGCTCGACATCCTCCACCGCGGGGAGGGTGCGCGGGACGGCATGAGTCGTGAGCCCGCGAGCAAGGCCCTCGACCGCTACGAGCTCGCAGGGCAGGCGGAGCAGCGCTTCGAGACGTTGTCCGGCGGGCAGCAGGCCCGGTTCCAGATCCTCCTGCTCGAGCTCGGCGGGGCAACGCTCCTCCTGCTCGACGAACCGACGGACAACCTCGACCTGCACTCGGCGGAGGCGCTCGAGGCGGGTCTTGCACAGTTCGAGGGGACCGTCGTCGCCGTGACGCACGACCGCTGGTTCGCTCGCGGGTTCGACAGGTTCCTCGTCTTCGGCAGCGACGGCGCGGTGCGCCAGAGCGACGAACCCGTGTGGGACTCGGCCCGCGTCGAGCGCGCTCGCTGAGCACACCCCGCCGCTGAGCACGCCCCGCCGTGGGGCTCGCTCAGCGGCGGTCGGTCTCAGGCAGGGACGGGGGCCGGCCGCGCAGCGACCGACCCGTGGCCCGCGACGTCCACGCCTGCAGAGAGGATGCGGGCTGCACCGTCCCGCACCTCGACCGTCGAGACCGACGCGTTCGGCAGAGCGACCAGCCCGGCCGGGTCGACGAGTGCGAGGTAGGCGCCGAGGGTGAGGCCGTGCCCGACCACGAGGACCTGCTGCCCCTCGTGGGCCGCGAGGATGCGCTCGAAGACGGCCCGGACACGGCCCATGAAGTGTGCACCGGACTCGCCGCCGGGGAGGCCGGGGTGGGTACCGCCGAGCACGGCAGCGATGAGCTCGGCCCACGGCTGGACGGCGTCGAGCTCGTGCTCCGGCCGGCGCTCGTAGGTGCCGAAGGAGAACTCGCGGAGGTCGGTGTCGGTCCGTAGCGCGAGCCGGGGGTGGTGGCGGACGAGCTCTTCCGCCGTGGTCACCGCGCGACCCTGCGGTGAGGTGTAGGCGGCGTCGAAGGTCGAGGTCGACAGGTGCTGGGCGGTCACCCGGATGCCGGCGTGACCGGACGGGGTGAGCGCGGAGTCGCACCTGCCTTGCAGCATGCGGAGCGCGTTGAGGTGGGTCTGCCCGTGGCGGACCAGGGTGAGGGTCGTCGTCGGTGCGACCTGTGCGGTGTCCATGGGCTCCACGCTAGGCAGCCGGTCGCCCTGCTGAGCGACGCCCGTGTTGCAGCCAGGTGAACTCTCCGGGTCGGCGAGGCGCGCACGCGCGGGATCTCGGGGGCGAGGCGAGGGTGGTTGCCCTCGTCCCGCCCCCTGTTTTCAGGGTGCCAGCGTGAGCGACACGGTCACGTAGGAGTGAGCGGGCAGGTCCACCTCGAGGCCGAGCGCGTGCTCGCGGACGCCGACGTACGGGACCGGCGCGACGGCGTCGGGCACCTCGGGGGTGTTGTGCGCCTGGAGGTCGCTCGCGCCGAGCAGCCGCGCCGAGAACGCCGAGACAGCGCCTCCGCGCAGGTCCAGCACCACGGTGCGGGGGCTCTCCGCGTCGAGGTTGGACAGCGAGACGAGGGCCGAGCCGTCCTTCGTGGAGGCCGACGCGGAGAGGAGGCTCATCTCTGAGCCGTCCACCTCGCGCGTGGGGAGGTCGCCCTTGAGGTGCACGTCGAGCTTCCGGGCGTCGTGGTGCCCCGTGTTCATCTCGAACACGTGGTAGGTCGGTGTGAGGACGAGCGCCCCGGAGTCGGGGTCCGTGAGGATCATCGCCTGGAGCACGTTGACGGTCTGGGCGATGTTGGCCATCGCCACCCGGTCGGCGAAGGCGTGGAAGACGTCGAGGTGGACGGTCGCGACGAGCGCGTCGCGCAAGGTGTTCTGCTGGTACAGGAACCCGGGGTTGGTGCCCTCCTCGACGTTCCACCACGTGCCCCACTCGTCGACGATCAGGCCGACCGTCCGCTCGGGGTCGTAGCAGTCCATGATCGCGGCGTGCGCACGGACCAGCTCCTCGATCCGGCGAGCCCGCTTCATCGTCAGGTAGTACTCGTCCTGGGTGAAGGAGGTGGCGTCGCCCTTGTCCTCCCACGGGCCGGTGTGCGTGTAGTAGTGGAGCGAGAGGCCCTGGAAGAAGCTGTTGGGCGTGCGCGAGCAGCCGAGGCAGGAGAGCGCCTTCATGAGGGTCTCCGTCCACGAGTAGTCGTCGACGTTCGCACCAGCGGCGATCTTGTAGACCTGGTTCTCGCCGTGGTTGCGCACGTAGGTGCCGTACTGGCGGGCGAGGCTCACGTAGTGCTGGGCATCCATGTTCCCTCCACAGCCCCAGGCCTCGTTGCCGAGACCGAAGAACGGCAGGGTCCACGGCTCGTCCTGCCCGTTCTGGCGGCGCAGGCTCGCCATGGGGGAGTCGTCGCCGCGCGTGAGGTACTCCACCCACTCGCTCATCTCGCGCACGGTGCCCGAGCCGACGTTGCCGTTGACGTAGGGCTCGGCGCCGAGCAGCTCGCAGAGCTTCATGAACTCGTGCGTGCCGAAGGAGTTGTCCTCGACGACGTCCCCCCAGTGGGAGTTGACCATGCGCGGACGGTCCTCGCGCGGACCGATGCCGTCGCGCCAGTGGTAGTCGTCGGCGAAGCAGCCGCCGGGCCAGCGCAGGTTCGGGATGCTCAGCGCCCCGAGCGCCTCGACGACGTCGAGGCGGATCCCGGCCTCGTTCGGGATCTCGGAGTCCTCGCCCACCCAGAAGCCGCCGTAGATGCACCGGCCGAGGTGCTCGGCGAAGTGCCCGTAGATGTGGCGGGAGACGGTGGGGCCGGGCATGTCGAGGTTGATGACGGCGGTCGTGGTGGTGGTCTGCACGGGTGCACTCCAGGTGTGGTCGGGCGGGCAGCGGTGGCGCCTCGATCTCGTCGCGATGCTGGTCGGCGGCTCTGCCGGCACGGACGGACGACGATGGTGTATCGATATACCAGGACGTCGTGTCGACTCTCGCACCTCGTTCTCGACGGCGTCAACCCCTCGAGACCACGGACTGAGAACGGTCATGCAGCCCCAGGTGTGGGAGCGTGGTCCCATGTCGGAGAGGGGACTGCCATGACCACCATGAGCGACGTCGCCCGTGCGGCCGGCGTCTCTGTCATGACGGTGTCCAACGTCGTCAACGGCCGACCGCGCGTCGGCGCGGAGACGCGCCTGCGGGTGCTCGACGTCATCGCGGAGCTCGGCTACGAGGTCAACCTCAACGCGCGTCGCCTGCGCGCGGGCCGTACCGACACGGTCGCGCTCATCGTCCCCGGCTTCGAGCACATGTACTTCGCCGACCTCGCCGCCCGCGTGGCGAGGTCGCTCGAGCAGACCGGCCGGCACCTCGTCGTCGAGCGAGGAGGGGCGAGCCGGGAGGGCGAGCTCGCCGCCCTCTCGCTCGCACGCCTGCGGATGTACGACGGCGTCCTGCTCAGCGTCGTGGGTCTCGAGCGCTCCGACATCGACCGGCTCCGCGCCGCGACACCGATCGTCCTCCTCGGAGAGCGGGACCTGCCGAAGCGCTACGACCACGTCGCGATGGACAACGTCGAGGGTGCTCGCCTCGCGACCGCCCACATGCTCTCGACAGGGTCCCGGGACGTGGTGATCCTCGGCGGGTCGGCGCAGGCGGCGACAGGCGAGGGCGGGATGGCCCCGACGCGGACGGTGGGATGGCGCGCAGCGCACGACGAGGCCGGCCGCGCTGCCGACCCGCGCCTCGTGGTCGAGCTCACGCACCCCGGCACAGCCGAGGCCCGGCGGGCCGTCGCCGACCTCGTCGCGTCCGGCACCGTGTTCGACGGGATCTTCGCGGTGACCGACGCCGTCGCGGTCGGCGCGCTCGCTGGGCTCGCCGACGCGGGCCTGCGGGTGCCCGACGACGTGCAGCTCGTCGGCTTCGACAACCTCGCGGTCTCCGAGTTCCTCGTCCCGGCACTCACCACCGTCGACCCCGGCCACGACGTCATGGTGCGGGAGGCGTTGCGGCTCCTCGACCGACGGATCGCGGCAGACGGCGGCCCCGTGATCGCCGAGCGCATCGTCGGACCGGTGCGCCTCGTCCACCGGGGCACGACCCGTCGCTAGCGCGCGCCGCCTACGCTGGGAGCATGGCTGTGCACAAGATCGTCCTCTTCTACGCGCTCACGCCGGTGGCCGACCCGGTCGCGGTGCGGCTCTGGCAGTCCGCGCTCGCGGAGCGCTGGGACCTCACCGGTCGGGTGATCGTCTCGACGCACGGCATCAACGCGACGCTCGGCGGCACGGTCGAGAAGCTCAAGCAGTACGTCAAGACCACGCGCCAGTACCCCGGCTTCGCGGGAATGGACGTCAAGTGGTCCGACGGGACGGGCCATGACTTCCCCCGCCTGAGCGTCAGGGTGCGCCCGGAGCTCGTGAGCTTCGGCGCCCCGGACGAGCTCCGGGTCGACGAGTCCGGCGTCGTCGGCGGAGGGGTGCACCTCAGCCCGAGCGAGGTGAACGAGCTCGTCGCCCGGCGCGGGGACGACGTCGTCTTCTTCGACGGACGCAACGCCTTCGAGGCCGCGATCGGGCGGTTCCGGGGCGCGGTCGTGCCGGACGTCGCCACGACGCGCGACTTCGTCGCCGAGCTCGACTCCGGGAAGTACGACGACCTCAAGGGGCGTCCCGTCGTCACGTACTGCACGGGGGGAATCCGCTGCGAGGTGCTCTCCTCGCTCATGACCTCGCGGGGCTTCGGTGAGGTGTACCAGCTCGACGGCGGCATCGTCCGCTACGGCGAGGAGTTCGGGTCGAGGGGCCTCTGGGAGGGTTCCCTCTACGTGTTCGACGAGCGCATGCACGTCGAGTTCGACGCACAGACGCAGCCGTTGGGGGAGTGCACCGCGTGCGGTGCCCCGACCGCCAAGTACGAGAACTGTGCGTCGCCGTCGTGCGTCACGCTCCGGCTGTTCTGCAGCGGCTGCGCGCACCTGGCGACCGAGGGGCGCTGCCCCGCGTGCGAGCTCGCCCCCGTGTGACCGGTCGCCCGCGGTCGCTCGGGTAGACTGACCGCGCGACTGGCTCCACTCCTCCGCTCTCGTGCTTCTCTCAGCGGTTCCGCACCGTGCTCCTGGCCTCGCCCGGACGCGCGAGGCGCCACTGTGATGCAACCGGTTTTGACCGGCTGCCCCTTGAGCGGATATCGTGGCTAGTCGTTGTGCTTCCACACGTGACCGGTGCGCCCACTCGCTAGGTCTAAGACGAAGCGCTCACCGACCTCGCCGGCCGCAGAATCCTGCGCCGGAGAAGACACAAGACGAAACGAAGGCTACGACAGTGCGTACGTACACCCCGAAGCCCGGCGACATCCAGAGCGAATGGTTCGTCATCGACGCGACCGATGTCGTCCTGGGCCGCCTCGCAACCCACGTCGCGACTCTGCTCCGTGGCAAGCACAAGGCCACCTATGCCCCGCACGTCGACGGCGGTGACTTCGTCATCGTCATCAACGCGGGCAAGGTCGCCCTGACCGGAAACAAGCGTGAGCAGAAGCTGGCATACACCCACTCCGGTTACCCGGGTGGACTGCGTGCCGTCGCTTACTCCGAGCTCCTGGAGAAGCGTCCGGAGCGCGCCGTGGAGAAGGCCGTTCGCGGCATGATCCCCAAGACCACGCTCGGTCGCAACCAGCTGGGAAAGCTCAAGGTCTACGCAGGCTCTGAGCACCCCCACGCTGCGCAGCAGCCGAAGCCTTTCGAGATCACCCAGGTCGCCCAGTAGGCCCCGGCCTGCTGAGCAGACATATCAAGGACGCGAGGACACCACCAGTGGCCGAGACCACCGTCGACATCGACGCGCTGGAAGAAGACTCTCCCAGCACCTACACCTCTGAGACCGTCGCCCCCGCGGGCCGCGGCCAGAGCATCACCGCGCCGGCCCAGGCACTGGGCCGCCGCAAAGAGGCGATCGCCCGCGTGCGCCTCGTCCCCGGCACCGGACAGTGGAAGATCAACGGGCGCACGCTCGAGGGTTACTTCCCGAACAAGGTCCACCAGCAGCTGGTGAACTCCCCGCTGAAGCTCGTCGACGTCGAGGGTCGTTTCGACGTCGTCGCCCGCATCAACGGTGGCGGCACCTCCGGCCAGGCCGGAGCCCTTCGTCTCGGTATCGCTCGTGCGCTCAACGAGATCGACGAAGAGCACAACCGCGCAGCCCTCAAGAAGGCTGGCTTCCTCACTCGCGACGCACGCGTCGTCGAGCGCAAGAAGGCCGGTCTCAAGAAGGCCCGCAAGGCACCTCAGTACTCCAAGCGCTGATCACTGCGCTCACGCCGACGGCCCCGATGGTTCGCCATCGGGGCCGTCGGTCTTTGGATCGCAGGCACCGGACCGACGACGGTCCGGAGGGCGCGGGTGCGGAGCTCGCGCGGACACGAGGAGACACCATGGGACGACTTTTCGGAACCGACGGCGTGCGAGGCGTCGCCAACCGCGACGTCACGGCCGAGCTCGCACTCGACCTCGCCGTCGCTGCAGCGCACGTCCTCGGCCAGCGGGGCGAGTTCTCCGGGCACCGGCCCAAGGCCGTCGTCGGACGAGACCCGCGGGCCTCCGGAGAGTTCCTCTCCGCGGCAGTCTGCGCCGGGCTCGCGAGCGCGGGCGTCGACGTCGTCGACATCGGAGTGGTGCCGACCCCTGCGGTCGCCTACCTCGCGGCCAACACGAACACCGACCTCGGCGTGATGATCTCCGCCTCGCACAACCCGATGGCCGACAACGGCATCAAGTTCTTCGACCGCAGCGGGTCCAAGCTCGACGACGACGTCGAGGACCAGATCGAGGCGCGGCTGCGCGAAGGATGGGAACGACCGGTCGGCGCGAACGTCGGTCGCATGACCCAGGACTTCGCCGCGGTGTGGCGCTACGTCGACTACATCGTCTCGACCGTCCCGCACACCCTCGACGGTCTCAAGATCGTCGTCGACTCCGCGAACGGCGCCGGGAGCGAGGTCGGGCCGGAGGCGCTCCGCCGCGCCGGCGCCGAGGTCGTCGTCATCGGTTCCTACCCCGACGGCGAGAACATCAACGAGGGCTACGGCGCGACGAGCCCGCGGCGCATGGCCGCCGCGACCGTCGGGCACTGGGCGCACGCAGGAGTCTCCTTCGACGGGGATGCGGACCGCTGCATCGCCTCGGACGAGGAAGGCGAGATCGTCGACGGGGACCAGATCATGGGGATCCTCGCCCAGGCGCACTCGGAGCGTGGCACCCTCGCGAACGGGACGCTCGTCACGACCGTCATGTCGAACCTCGGGCTCAAGCTCGCGATGGAGCGCCACGGTATCCGGACCATCGAGACGAACGTCGGCGACCGCTACGTCCTCGAGGAGATGCGTCGCGGCGGGTACTCCGTCGGCGGCGAGCAGTCCGGGCACGTGCTCCTCACGGACTACGCCACGACCGGCGACGGCATCCTCACGGCGCTCCACCTGCTCAGCCGCCTGGCCGAGAGCAAGGGCACGATGTCCGAGCTCGCCTCCGGCATCGAACGGCTCCCGCAGAGCCTCGTGAACGTCAAGGACGTCGACAAGTCGCGCGCGTCGACGGACGAGGACATCCTCTCCGCCGTCAAGGAGGCCGAGGCACTGCTCGGCTCGACCGGCCGGGTCCTCCTGCGCCCTTCCGGGACGGAGGCGCTCGTGCGCGTCATGGTCGAGGCGCCGAGCCAGCAGCAGGCCGACGACGTCGCGCACTCCCTGGCAGGTGTGGTCCGCTCGCGGCTGTCCCTCGCATGACGACCGACAGCGCGCTGCGCGACGCGATCGAGCAGCACCTCGACACGCACTCCCGGGGCGTGCTGCCTCTCGTCGAGGCAGGCCACCCGGTGCTGCGCCTCCCAGCGGCCCGCTACGACGACCAGCTCGGCGCCCTGCTCCCGGCGCTCCTCGAGAGCATGCGCCTGACGATGCTGGACGCTCCGGGCGTCGGGCTCGCGGCACCCCAGATCGGGATCAGCCTCGCCCTGGCCGTCATCCAGGACCCGGGCGTCGGCGACACCGACCTCGCCGACGTCCGTGAGCGGACCCCGCTGGACTACCGCGTCCTCGTCAACCCGGACTACGCGGGCGTCGGCCCCGACCGGCGCTCCTTCTACGAGGGCTGCCTCAGCGTCCCCGGGTACCAGGCGGTCGTCGCGCGGCACCGGAGCGTCCGGCTGACCTGCACCGACGAGAACGGCGTCGCGGTGGACGAGGTCCTCACCGGATGGCCCGCCCGGATCGTCCAGCACGAGACCGACCACCTCCGCGGTGAGCTCTATCTCGACCACGCGCAGACGCGGTCCCTGGCGACCAACGAGAACCTGGCACGCTACTGGTCCGACACCCCCGACCCGTCGAGGGCCGCCCAGATGATGAGCTTTCCGCTCGACTGATCAGACCCGGGTCTGACGACGCACCGACCTGCCGAGTGGTCGAATATCAGGGATCAGTCAGGGGAGACCCTCATTGTTGGCGTCGCCCCTGGTACATACGCTGGGACGGCCTCGACACGGAGGCGCCAGCGGAGGGACCGGTAGACGCGTGCTCGACGGACTAGAACTCTGGGCAGAAGGCCTGGCGGCATCGCCGTGGGTCTTCGTCGTCCTCTTTGCCTTCGTGACGATCGACGCCTTCTTCCCACCGGTCCCGAGCGAGTCTCTCGTCATCGCTCTCGCGGCGCTGTCGCTCTCCACGGGGAGCCCCGACCCGTGGGCACTGGCTGCGGTAGCGGCCGTGGCGGCGTTCACCGGGGACATCCTCGCGTACACCATCGGGCGCCGGATCGACGTCCACCGGCTGCCGTTCATGCGGGGTCGGCGCGTGCAGTCGGCGTTCGTCTGGGCTGATCGCGCGTTCCACCAGCGTCCCGCACCGATCATCATCGCCGCGCGGTACATACCCGTCGGCCGGGTCGCGGTGAACATGACGGCCGGGACCCTGCGCTATCGGTTCCGCAGCTTCGCGGGCCTCGCGGCGATCGCCGCGGTCACGTGGGCCGCGTACTCGACACTGATCGGCATCGGTGCCGGGGTCTGGCTCCACGGGCGTCCGTTCCTTGCCGTCGCGGTCGGCGTCGTCGGCGGGACGGCCATCGGGTTCCTCGTCGACTGGGTGCTCGGCCGGGTGCTGCGCGTTCGCGGCCAGGAGTCACCGGTCGATGGACCGGTCGCTGTCGCGGCGTCCGAGAAGGTTGCCGTGGGCGCGTCGAGAGCTCCCTGAGAGGGTCGGCCTGGTGCGGATCAGAGCTTGCGCAGCCGCACGCGCTCGACCGAGTGGTCGGCGCCCTTGGTGAGCACGAGCGTGGCGCGGCTGCGGGTGGGCTGGATGTTCGCGACGAGGTTCGGTGCGTTGATGGAGTCCCAGATCCCCTCCGCCATGTCCACGGCGTCCTCGTCGGACAGGGTCGCGTAGCGGTTGAAGTAGGACTCCGGCCGTGCGAACGCCGTCTTGCGCAGCGACAGGAACCGGTCGACGTACCACTGGCGCACGTCGGCGGTCCGGGCGTCGACGTAGATCGAGAAGTCGAAGAAGTCGCTCACCGCGAGGCTCGACGCCGCCTCCGTGCTGCGTGCCGGCTGCAGGACGTTGAGCCCCTCGACGATGAGGACGTCCGGGTGGCGGACGACGGCCTCCCGTCCCGGCACGATGTCGTAGGTGAGGTGGTCGTAGACGGGCGCGCGCACCTCAGTGCGTCCGGCCTTGATCTTCGTGAGGAAGCGGATGAGCGCGCGCCGGTCGTAGGACTCGGGAAAGCCCTTGCGGTCCATGAGGCCGCGGCGCTGGAGCTCGGCGTTCGGATAGAGGAAGCCGTCCGTCGTGATGAGCTCGACGCGCGGCGTGTCCGGCCACCGCGCCATCATCTCGCGCAGGATGCGCGACGTGGTCGACTTGCCGACGGCGACGGAGCCGGCCACACCGATGACGAACGGGGTCCGCGCAGAGTCCTCCCGCAGGAACGTCGAGGTCGCGCGGTGGAGACCTTCGTTCGCGGCGACGTAGAGGTTGAGGAGGCGGGAGAGCGGCCGGTAGACGGTGTCGACCTCGTTGAGATCGATGGGGTCGCCGAGGCCCCGGAGCCGTGCGACGTCGTCGTCGGTGAGGGGGAGAGGGGTCGACTCCGAGAGCCGGTACCACGCCGCGCGATCGAGATCGACGTACGGCGTGGCGGGGACGATACGAGAGGAGACCACCCGACGATTCTGCCTGATCGAACGCGGCGCACGTGTCCACTAGACTCTGACGCATGTGTGGAATCGTGGGTTACGTCGGGTCTTCGTCCGTCTCGAGCCGTCCGCTCGACGTCGTCATCGCGGGGCTCCGCCGCCTGGAGTACCGCGGGTACGACTCCGCCGGGGTCGCCCTCGTGGCGCCGGAGGTCGATCACGTCATCGCCGCCAAGAAGGCCGGCAAGCTCGTCAACCTCATCGAAGAGCTCGAGTCGCGTCCGCTCCCGAGCGCCACCGCGGCCATCGGCCACACCCGCTGGGCCACCCACGGCGCACCGAACGACCTCAACGCGCACCCGCACCTCGCAGGCGACGGGCGGCTCGCCATCATCCACAACGGCATCGTCGAGAACTACGCCCTCCTCAAGCAGGAGCTTCTCGCCGAGGGCGTCGAGTTCCTCTCCGAGACCGACACCGAGGTCACGGCCCACCTCGTCTCACGTGCGTACGACGCGTGCGGAGACCTCACCGAGGCGATGCGCCAGGTGGTCCTCCGTCTCGACGGTGCGTTCACGCTCCTCGCGGTGCACGTGGACCAGCCCGACGTCGTCGTCGGCGCTCGGCACGACTCCCCGCTCGTCGTCGGCCTCGGTGAGGGCGAGAACTTCCTCGGCTCCGACGTCGCGGCGTTCATCGCCTACACACGCGAGGCGCTCGAGCTCGGACAGGACGAGATCGTCACGCTCACACCGAGCACGGTCACCGTCACGGACTTCGCCGGGAACGTCGTGGAGCCCAAGCGCTTCACGGTCGACTGGGACGCCGAGGCCGCCGAGAAGGGCGGCTACGCGTCCTTCATGGACAAGGAGATCCACGAGCAGCCGAAGGCCGTCGCGGACACCCTCCTCGGGCGGACCGACCTCAAGGGCCGTCTGACGCTCGACGACCTGCGCATCGACGAGGCCGTCCTGCGCTCGATCGACAAGATCATCGTCATCGCCTGCGGCACCGCCGCGTACTCGGGGCACGTCGCCAAGTACGCCATCGAGCACTGGTGCCGCATCCCCGTCGAGGTGGAGCTCGCACACGAGTTCCGGTACCGCGACCCGGTCGTCAACGAGAAGACCCTCGTCGTCGCCGTGACGCAGTCCGGCGAGACGATGGACACGCTCATGGCCGTGCGCCACGCCCGCGAGCAGGGCGCGAAGGTCGTCTCGATCGTCAACACCCACGGCTCGACGATCCCGCGCGAGTCCGACGCCGTCCTCTACACGCACGCCGGCCCCGAGGTCGCCGTCGCGTCGACGAAGGCGTTCCTCTCGATGATCACTGCGGCCTACCTCCTCGGCCTCTACCTCGCCCAGCTCCGCGGCAACAAGTTCCCGGACGAGATCGAGGAGATCCTCGAGGAGCTGCGGGCCATGCCCGCGAAGATCCAGGAGGTCCTCGACCGCGGTGCGCGGATCCGAGAGATCGCCCGCTGGATGTCCGACACGTCGTCCGTGCTGTTCCTCGGCCGGCACGTCGGGTTCCCCATCGCGCTCGAGGGGGCGCTCAAGCTCAAGGAGCTGGCTTACATCCACGCGGAGGGCTTCGCCGCCGGCGAGCTCAAGCATGGCCCGATCGCGCTCATCGAGCCTGGTCAGCCCGTGTTCGTCATCGTCCCCTCGCCGCGCGGACGGGACTCGCTGCACGCCAAGGTCATCTCGAACATCCAGGAGATCCGCGCCCGTGGCGCCCGGACGCTCGTCATCGCCGAGGACGGCGACGACGCGGTGATCCCGTACGCCGACGAGGTGTTCTGGGTCCCGCAGTCCCCGACGCTGCTCGCGCCGCTGCTGACGATCGTGCCGCTGCAGATCTTCGCGTGCGAGCTCGCGACGGCCCGCGGCCTCGACGTGGACCAGCCGCGCAACCTCGCGAAGTCCGTCACGGTCGAGTGACCGCGGTGACCGTCGGTTACGCCGCCGGCGAGCCCTGCTAGGTCCGGCCGCCAGGTGATCCTCGGGGTGGGTGTCGACGTCGTCGAGATCGAGCGGTTCATGGCGACGCTCGAGCGCGCTCCCCGCCTGCGGTACAGGCTGTTCACCGCCGTCGAGCGCGACCTCGCCCCGTCGTCGCTCGCTGCCCGCTTCGCGGCCAAAGAAGCGATCGCGAAGGCGCTCGGCGCGCCAGGCAACCTCCACTGGCACGACGTGACCATCCCGCGCGTCCCTGGCGGCGCGCCGGTCATCGAGGCGAGCGGCACGGTCGCCGCGCGGGCGGCCGAGCTGGGTGTCGTGCACCTCCACCTCTCCCTCTCGCACGACGGCGGGATCGCCACCGCGATGGTCGTCGCCGAGGGCTGACCGGTACCGCCCGCGTCAGAAGAAGGACCGGTCGTGCCGCGCCGGGTCGGGCTCGGACGCGAACATCGCTCCGCGCATGAGGAGCAGGGCCTCCGCGTCCGTCGGGACCACGAGCCACAGGACGCCGCTCAGCGGGCACCGGGCGGTGGCGGTCCCCTCCCCGACCGCTGCGAGCCCCTGGCTGTCGTCCCTCGCAACACGGCGCCGCCTGGTGCGTCGCGCGAGAGCAGCCCTCGCCCAGGCGAGCAGGGCGAGGGACGGCGGCGCGGGAGCGATCATGACGAGCATGTAGACGACGAACTGCAGCCACGCCCAGCCCACGAGCCGCTCCGACATCCAGCTGAGGGTCAGCGCCGCCGGCCAGATTCCGGCGAGGACGGCCACGACGGCCACGACGGCGCCGAGCATGTCCCTCTGGCGCCCGACCACCCCTCCGGTCGGCTCGTCGATGTGGGAGTGGGGGAGGGTTCGCCAGGCGCGCCGCTCCGCGGTGGTGAAGGGCCCGAGCCGGACGTGCCGGCGTGTGAGCAGCGTCGCTGCGACGGCGAGCACGGGCACGAGCGGCCACCACACCGTCGAGGTTGCGAGGACCGTGACGACACCGGCACCCGCGCCGAGCAGAGCGATGCCGGACCGCTGCACGCCGTACGCGAGACGGTCAGCCGGAGGGAGGAGCTCCGCCTCGCTCGCCCGCAGCCCGGCGGAGGGCCGTGCGTCGCCGCCCATGGACCGTGCCCTCGAGCGGACCGCCCGCAGGAGGAGCAGCGCACCGGCGCGGTCGCCGCGTCCTGCGAGCCTGGTCGCGGCGTCGGCGTCGGCGTCGGCGTCGGCGTCGGTGACCGGACCGAGGTCGGGGCGGGGCGAGCGGGGAGCGGCGAGGGCGATGCCCGCCGCCTCGAGGGCGTGCGCGGGGACACCGAACCGGTCGTCACGGTCGCGGCGGGAGACGGTCGTCGCCGCGAGGCGCGCAAGGGCGTCGGGGGTGCGCCACCCGGCGCTCGCGACGAGCTCCTCCCAGGCCCGGTCGGCGGTCGTCGTGTCGCCTCGTGCGTCGGCGACGGCGGCGAGGAGCCGGAGCGCGATCGAGCCCTCACCCGTCCGGCGGGCGTAGGAGACGTGGGCGAGGAGCCAGCGGTAGTCGTCGTCCCCCCTGGATATCGAGGCACGCGCTGCCGCGGCGACGACCTCGGGGGCCTGAGCGTCGGCGGGCGGGCCGAGCTCGGTGTCCTCCAGGAGGTCGACGGCATCCTGCGGGCGGCCGCGCACGACGGCGCTGCGTGCGAGGACGAGGTTGCCGAGCTCAGGGTCGAGGGCGTCCACGGGGCTCGCGACGACGAGGCGCGTGGCGAGCGTGTCCTCGCCCACCGCCTCGGCCGTCTAGACCCATCTCGGCCAGGACCGGACGATCTCCGGCGCGGTGGTCGGGACAGAGGGGTCGGTCATGCAGGAGTGATCGGCAACCGTGTCGTGCGCCTTGAGCGACGACGGGGAGCTCCCGCGCGTGCGGACGCTCCCCGTCGTGCCGCGAGAGTCGCCCGCGGTGGCGCGTGCGTGGTCTCAGGCGAACGCGGACGCCACCGTCTGCTCGAAGAGCTCGATGCCGCTGCGGTCGTAGGCGGCCTCGGCGAAGTACGTGATCGCGTAGTCCATGCCGAGCCTCTCGAGCTCCTGGAGCGTGTCGACGATCTGCTCCGGGGTGCCGACGAGCGGTCCGGTGCGGAACTGCTCCTCGGCTTCCGCGGCCTTGGACGGGACCGTCTTGGCGTAGTGCTCGCCGATCCACGCGAGCCGGTCCGCGACGTCCTTCTCGGTCTCGCCGATGACCACGTTGTAGTTGGCGGAGCGGGTGATGGCGTCGAAGTCACGCCCGACGGCATCGCAGTGCTTCGCGAGGATCTCCGACTTGTGCACGAAGGTCTCGGGAGTCCCGTCGAAGTTCGTGTACTGCGCGTGCTGGGCCGCGATCCGCAGCGTCTTCTTCTCGCCGCCGCCCGCGATCCACAGCGGTGGACCGCCGTGCTGGAGGGGGAGCGGGAAGTTCAGCGCACCGTCGACCGTGTAGTGCTTGCCGGAGAAGGTCGCAGAACCGTCTGTCCACATCTGTCGCATGATCTGGACGCCCTCGTCGAGCATGGCGAGCCGCTCGCCGGCGCGGGGGAACCCGTACCCGTACGCGAGCCACTCGTGCTCGTACCAGCCGGCGCCGATGCCCATCTGGGCGCGCCCGCCGCTGATGACGTCGACGGTCGTGGCGACCTTCGCGAGGTACGCAGGGTTGCGGTAGGACATGCACGTGCACATCTGGCCGAGCTTGACCCGGCTCGTCGTCGCCGCGAACGCCGCCATGAGGGACCAGGCCTCGTGCGTGGCCTCCTGGGTGGGCTCGGGAACGGTGTGGAAGTGGTCGTAGACCCACACGGAGTCGAACGTGCTGCCGGTGTCAGCGTGCTGCACCAGGCCGTTCATGGTGGACCAGTGGTCGGCGGCGTCGATGCCGGTGAGGTCTTGGCGCCAGCCCTGAGGGATGAAGAGTCCGAATCGCATGCGCGCAACCCTACGTGGGTGCCCCCGCTCGGCGCGTGTCGAGGGCTCCGCGCGCCGGGTGGTCGCCAGGTGCATGATGGGGCGCATGATCGTCGCTCACGACAGCAGGACCGTCCGCTCTGCCGAGGCACCTCTGCTCGCGGCAGGCGTGCCCCTCATGGACCGTGCCGCGTTCGCCCTCGCCGGCGTCGTCGTGCGGGAGATCCGTGCGCGGAGAGGCCGTGTCCGCGGCAGCACCGTGGTCGCTCTCGTGGGCCCCGGGAACAACGGCGGGGACGCGCTCTTTGCCGGCGCGCGCCTCGCCGGCCGCGGGATCCAGGTCACGGCAGTGCTCACGAGCGAGCGCGTCCACGAGGCGGGCCTCGCGGCACTCCTCGCGGCCGGTGGCCGACGGGTGAGCCTCGTGGCCGGCCTGGCGGGGCCCGACGCGCCGCCCCGGACGCCCGGGGTCGCCGTCTCGGCGGCGGCCCGCCTCGTCCAGGACGCGGACGTCGTGCTCGACGCGCTCCTCGGACTCGGCGGTACCGGTGGGCTGCGGGGCGCGGCGCGTGATCTCGTGACCGCCGTTCTCCACCCGCCGGTCCGGCCCGACGGCCGCGGACCGCTCGTCGTCGCCGTCGACCTGCCCAGCGGCATCGGCGTGGACGACGGGAGCGTCCCCGGCGTCGTGCTCCCGGCGGACGTGACCGTGACGTTCGGGGCGACCAAGCCAGGACTGCTCCTCCCGCCTGCCGCAGAGCTTGCCGGACGTGTCGAGGCGGTCGACATCGGTCTCGCGCTGGACGCGGTCGACGGGTCTGCGCAGGAGCGACCGGTGCTCCGCCGGCTGAGCGCACGGGACCTCGTCGACCAGCACCTGCTCGCCCCACCCGGTGCCGCGGTGCACAAGTACACCCGCGGTGTGGTCGGCGTGGTCGCCGGGACAGAGCAGTACCCGGGTGCCGCGTTGCTCACCGTGAGCGGCGCGATCCGCACGGGGACCGGCATGGTCCGGTACCTCGGCGCCCGGGACGTGACGAGCGCCGTGCTCGCAGCGCGCCCCGAGGCTGTTCCGGCCGGTGGCCGGGTGCAGGCGTGGGCCCTCGGCCCAGGCATCTCGACGGCACCGCCCGCGACCGACGACGCCACCCGTGCCCAGCAGGGACGGATCCGGCACGCGCTCGCGCACGCGACCGGTGAGCTGTCCTCCGACGTGGTGGGGGCCAGGGTTCCGGCGGTCGTCGACGCCGGCGCGCTGGCACTGCTGCCCCGCACCTGCCCGCCGTGGATCGTCCTCACCCCCCATGCTGGCGAGCTCGCCGAGCTCTTGCGCGCTCGCGGCGAGACCGTCGAGCGCCCCGACGTCGAGGCCGAGCCTCTGCGCTGGGCCCAGCGGGCACGAGAGCTCACCGGCGCGACGGTGCTCCTCAAGGGTGGGGTGACCCTCGTCGTCGGGCCGGGGTGCGTGTATTCCCAGGCGGACGGACCGGCGTGGTTGGCCACCGCGGGTGCGGGAGACGTGCTCACCGGCGTGCTCGCCGCCCTTCTCGCGGCGCACTCGGCGGCTGCGGTGAAGGACCCGAGCCTGCCGGCCCGGCTCGCGGCCGCCGCCGCCCTGGTCCACGGGCTCGCGGCGCACCGCGCGAACCCGGGCGGTCCGGTCTCGGCGCTCGACGTCGCCGACGCGCTCCCGGGCACCGTCGCGCACCTGCTGCGCGAGCATGCTGTCGAGGAGTGAGGGCGACGATGGCTGAGGAGAGTGCAGCAGCGGAGATCGAGGTGCTCGTCGCACGGGTCCGGTCGGTGCTCGCGCGTCGGCCGGGGCGGTGCGTCGTGGGGATCACAGGGCCGCCCGGGGCAGGCAAGTCCACGGTCGCGAGCGCGGTGGTCGCCGCGATGGTCGACCCGGGCGGTGGTGAGGAGCCGATCGGTGCCGTCCTCGTGCCGATGGACGGGTTCCACCTGGCCGGCAGCGAGCTCGCGCGCCTCGGCAGCCAGGACCGCAAGGGCGCACCGGACACCTTCGACGCCGAGGGCTATGTCCACCTGCTGCGCAGGCTGCGCGATCGTGAGGAGGTCGTCTACGTACCCGAGTTCCGGCGCGAGATCGAGGAGGCCGTCGCAGGAGCGATCCGCGTCGATGCGACGACGGACGTCGTGATCACCGAGGGCAACTACCTCCTGCTCGACGACGGCCCGTGGGCGGGGGTGCGCCCGCTGCTCGACGAGGTCTGGTACCTCGACCTCGACGAGGACGTCCGCACCGGGCGCCTCGTCGAGCGCCACGTGCGCCACGGTCGGACTCCCGCCCAGGCGCGGGAGTGGGCGCTCGGTCCGGACGAGCGCAACGCGGAGCGGATCGGCGCGACCCGCGCCTCCGCGGACCTCGTCCTGCGAGCGACCTGACAGGTCCGTCCGCCGGCGGGCGGTGGATGACGGGCAGGCAGTGAGAGAATCGGTCCTTGTGAGCACCTACTTCCCGGCGCGCGCGGTCGTCGACCTCGCCGCGGTCCGGTCGAACGTCCAGGCCCTCGTCGGGCGTGCGCGCCCGAGCAACGACCGTACGACGCAGGTCATGGCGGTCGTCAAGGCGGACGCCTACGGCCACGGGCTCGTACCGTCGGCCCGCGCCGCGGTCGAGGGCGGCGCCACCTGGCTCGGCACCGCGCAGGTGAGCGAGGCTCTCGAGCTCCGGGCGGCCGGTCTCGCGACGCGCATCCTCACCTGGCTCTACGCGCCCGGCGCGCCGATCGACGCGCTCCTCCTGGCTGACATCGACGTCTCGGTCGCGGCACCGTGGGCGCTGCGGGAGGTCGTCGAGGCGGCACGCAGCACCGGCCGCACTGCGCGGGTCCACATGAAGGTGGACACCGGCCTGGGCCGCAACGGCCTCGAGATCGACGAGCTGCCGGCCTTCCTCCGGGACGCGGTCGCGGTCCAGGCCGAGGGCCTCGTCGAGCTCGTCGGCATCTGGTCCCACCTCGCGTTCGCCGACGAGCCCGCACACCCGACCGTCCTCGCCCAGGCTGACGTGTTCGACCAGGCGGTCCGGCTCGCCGAGGACGCCGGGGCGCACCTCGAGGTGCGACACCTCGCCAACTCCGCCGCGACGCTGACGAACCCGCGGGCCCACTACGACCTCGTCCGGCCCGGCCTCGCCGTCTACGGGCTCTCGCCCGTGCCGCAGCTCGGCGGCCCGAGCGACTTCGGTCTCGTCCCCGCGATGACCCTCGAGGCGTCTCTCGCGACGGTCAAGGCAGTCCCGGGCGGCCGCGGCGTCTCCTACGCGCACGCCTACACGACACCCTCGGCAACGGTCCTCGGGATCGTGCCGCTCGGCTACGCCGACGGCGTCCCCCGCCACGCGTCGGGCCACCTGCCCGAGCGACCGGGCGGTCCGGTCCGCGTCGGCACCGGTGCCTCGGCACGCACGCTCGCCGTCGCGGGACGCGTCTGCATGGACCAGCTCGTCGTCGACCTCGGGCCCGGCGCGACGGAGCAGGCCGGGGACCGGGTCGTCCTCTTCGGCACGGGCTCCGACGGCGGTCCCACCGCGGAGGACTGGGCGCGCGCCGCAGGCACCATCAGCTACGAGATCACCACCCGGCTCGGGGCCCGCGTCCCCCGGCACCACGTGGACGGAGAGGCAGGACGATGACCGACGAGGCAGCCACCACCGCACCGGACCAGGTCGTCACGGTCGACCTTCCCGACGCGGATGCCACCCGGGCGTTCGGTCGGGCGCTCGCCCACGAGCTGCGCGCGGGCGACCTCGTGCTGCTCACGGGCGACCTCGGTGCCGGCAAGACGACGCTGACGCAGGGCATCGGCACCGGGCTCGGCGTCCGTGGCCAGGTCGCGTCGCCCACCTTCGTCATCGCGCGTGTGCACCCGTCGCTCACCGGCGGGCCCGCCCTCGTCCACGTCGACGCGTACCGTCTCGGTTCGCTCGACGAGGTGGACGCGCTCGACCTCGACGCCGACCTCGAGGACTCCGTCACCGTCGTCGAGTGGGGACAGGGCCTCGTGGAGTCCCTCGCGGGGGAGCGGCTCGAGATCACTCTCGAGCGCCCGCGCGGCGGGATCGACGCGACGACGGACGGCGGGGCCGTCGACGACGCCGAGGTCGGCACCCGTCGTGTCACCCTCCGAGGCGTCGGTGCGAGGTGGACCTCAGCCCAGTTGCCCGCAAGCCCACCATCCACCCCCGAGGGTCAGTAGGCTGGGGTCGTGGCAGTACTCGCGATCGACACGTCCGCTGCGGTCTCCGTGGCGCTCCTCGACAACCTCGGCACGCTGCTCGCCAGCCGCCGGGTCGTCGAGCAGCGTCGGCACGCCGAGCTCCTCTCGCCGATGATCGAGGAGGTCCTCGAGGAGGCAGGCCTGGAGCCGGCGGACCTGCGTGCGATCGTCGTCGGGACGGGCCCGGCACCCTTCACCGGGCTGCGGGTCGGCCTCGTCACCGCGCAGACGCTCGCCTTCTCCCTCGGGATCCCGGTGCACGGGATCTCGAGCCTCGACGCGGTCGCCTCCGAAGCCGCCGACGCCCTCGACCTCTCGCAGGGGGCGAGCGTGCTCGTCGTCGAGGACGCTCGCCGCAAGGAGGTGTACTGGGCGCGGTACAGCGTCGGTGAGGTCGGCGTCCTCGGAGCGGTCGCCGTGTCGGTGACGGCAGGCCCCGGAGTCTCGGCGGCGACGGATGTCGTCGCTGCCGGCCAGGCACGTGACGCCCTCGTCGTCGGACAGGGGACCGAGCTGTACCCGGACGCGTTCGCCGGTGTCCGCACGCCCGACGAGAGCCCGTGCCTTCCCGACCCTGCCTGGCTCGCCCGCCTCGCCCTCGCGCGGGTCGCGGCGGGGGAGACCCTGCCGACCGAGCCGCTCTACCTGCGCCGACCCGACGCGCAGGAGCCGTCGGCCGCGAAGCGGGCGACATGAAGGTCGAGCTGCGACCTCTGCGCGCCGCCGACCTCCCGCGCGTCGCGCTCCTCGAGATCGAGCTCTTCGGTCGCAGCGCGTGGTCCTTCGGGATGCTCGCGGAGGAGCTCGGCGCGCTCGGGCGCTGGTACGTCGCGGCCGAGGAGGTCCGGGAGGACCGCGTCGGTCCCGGAGAGGTCGTCGGCTACGCGGGTCTGTGGTTCGACGGGGAGCTCAGCCAGATCATGACGATCGGGGTGGCGACAGTCGCCCAGCACGACGGGATCGGCTCGCGCCTCCTCCAGGCGCTCATCGACCACTCGCGGACCCTCGGCGCGCGGGGTCTACTCCTCGAGGTCGCCGTGACGAACCGCCCCGCGATCGCGATGTACGAGAAGTTCGGCTTCGCTCGGCTCGGGGTCCGCAAGCGCTACTACCAGCCTGAGGACGTGGACGCCTGGACGATGCGGCTCGACCTCGAGCCCGTGACGGCCGCGCCCGGCTCCTCCCACGAGAGCGCGGACGACGAGCCCGCCGACCGCGAGCCGACCGCCAGCAGAGAGCCGGAGAACGCATGAACGACCAGCTCGCCGACCTCGACGAGCGGCGCGGTCGCGTCTTCGTCGGGCCCGCAGGACTCCGCGGGATCCTCGACTCCGGGCGGCCGGTGACGATCCTCGACGTCCGCTGGGCGCTGGGCAGGAGCGACGGTCGCGAGCAGTACCTCGGCGCTCACGTGCCCGGCGCCGTCTACGTCGACCTCGAGACGGAGCTGTCCGGGCCGGCGACCGCCGCGACAGGTCGTCACCCTCTCCCGTCGGTCGAGGCGCTCCAGGACTCCGCGCGCAGCTGGGGCGTGCGCTCGCGGGTACCCGTCGTCGTGTACGACGCGGTCGGTGGGCTGTCGGCCGCTCGCGCCTGGTGGCTGCTGCGCTGGGGCGGGCACGACGACGTCCGCATCCTCGACGGCGGTCTCACCGCGTGGGTGGACGGCGGAGGCGAGACCGAGTCGCGTGACGTCGTGGTGCCCGAGGGAGACGTCACCCTGCGCGGTGGGCACCTCCCTGTGCTCGACGCCGATGCGGCCGCCGAGCTGGCGCGCACCGGTGTCCTGCTCGATGCGCGCGCAGCAGAGCGGTACCGCGGCGACGTGGAGCCTGTCGACCCCCGCGCCGGCCACATCCCCGGTGCACGCAGCGCCCCCACCGCCGCGAGCCTCGGCCCCGCCGGGCGGCTCGTCGACGCCCCCGAGCTCGTCGAGGCGTTCGCGGGCCACGGGATCACCTCCGCCGACGCGGCTCCTCCGCCCCCCGGCTCCGCGCCGCGGATCGGTGCCTACTGCGGGTCCGGCGTCACCGCGTCGCACGCGGTCGCCGTGCTCGCGGGTCTCGGTGTCGACGCAGCCCTCTACCCCGGTTCCTGGTCGCAGTGGTCGAACGATCCCGCACGTCCCGCGGCCACGGGCAGCGAGCCGGGTGGCCTAACCTAGAGGCATGTCTGCGCCCCTCGTCCTCGGCATCGAGAGCTCCTGCGACGAGACGGGGGTCGCCCTCGTGCGTGGCAACGAGCTCCTCGTCGACGAGGTCGCGAGCTCGGTCGACGAGCACGCCCGCTTCGGCGGGATCATCCCCGAGATCGCGTCCCGCGCCCACCTCGAGGCGATGGTCCCGACGATCGAGCGGGCGCTCGCAGGTGCCGGCGTCTCGCTCGGCGACGTGGAGGCGATCGCCGTCACGGCCGGCCCCGGGCTCGTCGGACCGTTGACGGTCGGTGCCGCCGCGGCGAAGTCGCTCGCGCTCGCGCTCGGGCTCCCCCTGTACGGCGTCAACCACGTCGTCGGCCACGCGGCGGTGGACCAGCTCGTGCACGGCGACTTCCCGGACCGTTTCATGGCGCTCGTCGTCTCCGGCGGGCACTCGTCGCTCCTGCTCGTCGACGACATCGCGACCGCCGTCGTCGAGCTGGGCTCCACGCTCGACGACGCCGCGGGCGAGGCGTTCGACAAGGTGGGACGCCTGCTCGGCCTGCCGTACCCCGGCGGCCCGCACATCGACCGGCTGGCCCGCGAGGGCAACCCGACCGCGATCCGGTTCCCGCGCGGTCTCACCGCCGCGAAGGACCAGGCGAAGCACATGTACGACTTCTCGTTCTCCGGCCTCAAGACGGCTGTCGCCCGGTGGGTCGAGGCGCGCACCGACGACGGGTACCCGATCCCGGTGGCCGACGTCTCGGCCTCGTTCGCGGCGGCGGTCGCGGACGTCCTCACGGCGAAGACGATCGCCGCGTGCCGACGCCACGACGTCGACACCCTCGTCATCGGTGGTGGTTTCTCGGCGAACTCCCAGCTGCGCGAGATGGCTGCCGCCCGGTGCGCCGAGGCCGGGATCACGCTGCGCATCCCGCCGATCCGCTTCTGCACGGACAACGGCGCGATGATCGCAGCGCTCGGTTCTGCGGTGGTCCGGGCCGGCGTCGAGCCCTCGCGCCTGGACATCCCGGTGGACTCGTCCATGCCGCTGACCACCGTCAGCGTCTGAGCCTGCGCCCGTGGTCGGCACGGCACGTGGGGGAGGACGGATGACCCGACGACGGTGGCTCCTCGTCGCTGTCATGGTCGTCCTCGTGGCAGTCGCGGGGACGATCGTCGTGGGACGCTCGGGCTCGGGCGACGCCGACCGCGGTTCCGGTCGCGACGGTGCGCAGACCCCCGGCCCACCCGCGTCCGGGGCCCCGACCGACGGTTCCGAGGACCCGCCCGCGTCTCCGTCGCTCGCGTGGGGTCCCACCGAGGCGGACCTCGCTCAGGGCGTCGCGGACGCCGCTGCTCTGCCGCTCGAGCGCGTGGCCGGGGCGGTCATCGTCCCGCGCTACGCGGGCGTCGACGCGACGACGGTCACCCAGCAGATCACGGACCTCGGCTTCGCGGGCGCGATCCTCTTCACCGAGAACGTCACGGGACCCGACCAGGTCCGCGCGCTCACCGCACAGCTGGCCGCCGCGGGAGCGGCCGACGGTCGTACCTGGCCGGTGGTCGTCGGTGTCGACCAGGAGGGTGGCCTCGTCCAGCGCCTCCGCCCACCCTTCACCCAGCTCCCGTCCTTCGCCGCAGCGGGCGCGACGGGCGACGCGGCGGTCGTCCGTGAGGCCGCCCGCGCCAGGGCGTCCGAGCTGAGGGCGGCGGGGTTCACGATGAACTTCGCTCCGGTGGCCGACGTGACCATCGGACCCGACGACCCGACGATCGGCTCCCGCTCGGCCGGGTCGGAGCCGACGACCGTCGCGCTCGTCACCGTCGCGGCGGTCGAGGGGTCGCTCGACGCCGGGGTCATGCCGGCAGCGAAGCACTTTCCCGGTCACGGCAGCGTGACGGTCGACTCGCACGCGTCGCTGCCCGTCCAGGGCGCCTCGGTCGCGGAGCTCGAAGCGCGCGACCTCGTGCCCTTCGCGGAGTCGGTCGGTGCGGGCACCCCGATGATCATGATGGGGCACGTCGCCGTGACGGCATGGCAGCCCGGCGTACCGGCATCGCTCTCAGCGCCTGCCTATGCCTACCTGCGCGACGAGCTGGGCTTCACGGGGGTGGCCGTGACGGACAGCCTCGACATGGGCGCGGTCACCGCGGGCCGCGGACCGGGGCAGGTGTCCGTGGAGGCACTCGTCGCCGGAGCCGACCTCCTCCTCACCCCGACGGACTCCGTCGCAGCACGTCAGGCGATCGTCGACGCGGTCGCCTCCGGGGCCCTGTCCCGCGCGCGGCTGGACGAGGCGGCCGGGCGGGTCATCACCATGATGCGCTGGCAGGAGAAGCTGGCCGGCCGCGCCGAGGCCATCGCGCCGGTGTCGCCCGCGACGATCGGGTCGGCGGCCCCGGCGGCGCGTGCCTTGAGCGACGCCGCGATCACGGTGCTCACCGGTCAGTGCGCCGGTCCGCTCGTCGCGGGGAACGTCCGAGTCGTGGGCGGTGGCGATCTCGCCCAGGAGGCGTTCGCGGCTGCCGCGGCCCGGGGAGGGCTCGTGCTCGCGGCGCCGGGGGCGCCGGCCGGAGCGGAGGTCCGGCTCGTCACGGGCGCGTCCGGTGCGTCCGGGGGCGACGTGGTCGTGGCGGTCGACGCGCCGCACGCGCTCGCGACGTCCAGCGCTCCGGTGAAGATCGCGGCCTACGGCCGTGACCCGGGGACGATGGATGCGCTCGTCGCGGTGCTCCAGGGACGCCAGGCCGCGCCCGGCAACCTGCCGGTCGCCGTCGGTCCCTACCCGGTCGGGACCGGCTGCTAGCGCGTCCAGGCGCGCCAGCCGCGCGCGACGACGAAGGTGACGACGCCGTAGGCCACGAGCATGAGCAGGAAGCCGATCCCGGTGCTCTCGACCGAGATCGAGTCGGCGGAGGACCGGGCGGTGATGTCGTTCCACAGGTAGGAGCCGGTGGTGACGACCGTGGCGTCGCCCTCGGCCGTCGCCGACCTGGATGCGTCGAGCAGACCCATCGCGTACGTCAGCGTCGTGAAGACCCAGAGGGCCACGACCCCGCCCGCGACGAGCGCACCGAGGGTCCAGCGCGGCAGCGGCCTTCCTTCGGCCTCGCGGTACCCGTGGGCGAGGACCGCAGCGGGTCCGAGGTCACGGACGGCGCCGGTCATGCCGCTGTCGTCCGCGGCTGCGGTGAGCTCCGCGCGCAGGTCGCGGTAGATCGATCGACGCCGTGCGCGGGGGAGGTCGTCCATGAAGAGCGAGAGCCGCGCCAGGTATGCCTCTCGGCGCAGGACGTCCACGAGCGGCGTGCGGGTGCGGGTGGTGGTCATCGGTCGTCTCCGTCGGTGGTCGGGTCGGTGGCGGTCATGGTCTGCACGATGTCGGCGAGGGCGTTCCAGGCGCTCGTGCCGTCCGCGAGGCGGGTGAGCCCTGCGGCGGTCGGTCGGTAGTACTTGCGTGCCGGTCCGGACGGGGAGGCGACGAGGTGCGCCTCGAGGGAACCGTCGCGCTCGAGCCGGGTGAGCACGGGGTAGACCGTGCCGGGCGCGATGTCGGCGAGTCCTGCGTCGCGGAGCCGGGTGACGAGCTCGTACCCGTACGTCTCCTGGCGCCCGAGCGCGGCGAGGATGAGGGTCGGGAGGATGCCTTTGAGCAGCTGGGGGTCGCGCGTGATCTCGTCCACCCGACAGAGGCTATACCCACTACCCGGCATTGCCAACTAGTGGAGGACGGAGAAGCCCGGTCGCTCCCCAGGGAGCGACCGGGCGGGGGCCGACGATCTAGAGCGGCTTCCCGGCCCGCATCTCGGCGACCAACGAAGCGACGACCGCGTCGAGCTCGCCGCCGTTGCGCCGGGCGACCGCTCGCTGCCGCTGGTAGCCGGCACCGCGCCGCACGATCGTGCGCACGCTGTCCAGCTCCTCGAGGCAACCCAGCCGCTCCGCGACCGGCTCGAGCTCCGCGAGGAGCCTCGTGATCGAGTCCGTCACGAGCTCCTCGTTGCCCGCGCGGTCGAGGATGAGGATGGCGTCCATCCCGTAGCGCGCCGAGCGCCACTTGTTCTCCTGGGCGAACCACGGCGGTATCGACGGAAGCTCCTTGCCCTCGTCGAGCAGCGTCGACAGGTGCTCCACGAGACAGTGGTTGAGCGCCGCGAGCGCCAGGACCTCGGTGATGTTCGACGCCCCGTCGCAGATCCGCGTCTCGAGCGTGCCGAACCGCGGCGACGGTCGCAGGTCCCACCGCACCTCGTCGAACTGATCGATGACCCCCGTGTGGAGCATGTCCGCGACGTAGCTCTCGAGCTGGCCCCACTCCTCGAACTGGAACCCGAGCCCCGCGGTCGGCAGCTGTTGGAACATGAGTGCCCGGTTGGACGCGTAGCCCGTGTCCTTGCCACCCCAGAACGGGCTCGACGCGGAGAGGGACTGCAGCTGACCGAAGTGGGTGAGCATCGCCCGCGAGATCGGCAGGACCTTGTCGCGGTCCTCGATGCCCACGTGGACGTGCACGCCGTAGATGAGCATCTGCCGGCCCCACCACTGCGTCCGGTCGATGAGCGTGGCGTAGCGCTGCTTGTCGGTGACCTTCTGCTGCGTCCACCGCGCGAAGGGGTGCGTCCCGGAGGACATGAGCTCGACCCTCAGCGGGTCGGTGAGCGTACGGATCTCCTCGATGCTGCGCTCGAGGTCGTCGCCCGCCTCGCGGACCGTGCGGCACACGCCGGAGACGACCTCGACCGTGTTGAGGAGGAGCTCCTGGCGGATGTGGGGGTGCTGGGAGCCGTCTGCGGGAGCGACCGAGTCGAGGATCGTCTGCGCGACCTGGCGCAGGTCACCGGAGTCCTTGTCGACGAGCGCGAGCTCCCACTCGATGCCGACGGAGGACCTCTCGGAGCGGGCGAAGGGCAGGTGCATCGTCACTCCGTCTGGGGTCGGTCGAGGGGTTCGACCACGAGGATCTGCTGGGAACCGGCGACCCGGGTGAGCACGATCGTCGCCTCCTGTGAGCCCTTGAGGCCGAGCTGGCCCCGCAGGTGCTCGGGCGTGACGGCCGTGCCGCGCTTCTTGATGGTGAGCCGGCCGACCTCCCGCTCCCGGAGGTAGGTCCGCAGGCGCTTGAGGCTGAAAGGCATGACGTCCAGGATGCGGTACCCGGTCGCGAGCGGCACGTTCTCCGTCTCGGCGTGTGGTGTGTCGGTCGTCACGTAGGCGATCGTGCGGTCGAGCAGACGTCCGCCGAGCACTCGAGAGGCGTCGGCGACCAGGCCCGCACGGATCACGGCACCGTCGGGCTCGTAGAGGTACCCGCCCACCCCGGCGACGCCGTCGACGGCCTCCGGGGGGAGGTCCTCGGTGGCGCCGGGCGCACGGTCGCTGCGGAACGTGCGAGCGTCCGACCTGCCACCGGCGGTCCGCAGGAGGAGCGCGGTGCGACCGTGGCCGTCGGGGGCGAGCGGACCGAACCACAGCCCTGCCTCGACGACGTCGCCGTCCACGGAGACCCACTGGGCCTCGCAGTCCTCCGGCAGGCCGTCGTGCGGGATCCCGGGGCCGACCTTGATGCCGACGGCAGGCACGGTGGCGCGCAGCGCCCAGACGTCGTCCAGCGCCGGGGCGTAGGCCTTGGGGTCGAAGATCCGCTTGCCCGACCGGGTCCGGCGGGCGGGGTCGGCGTAGATCCCGACGCTCGGTCCGGTCAGTCCTTCGCCGGCGAGGTCCAGGGCCAGCCCGTCGCCGTACCGGACGACCGCCTCGGGGAACGCGCGCAGGTTCACCGTCGCGATCGCCGCCGTGACCTCGTCGATCTCGGTCGCGAGGACCTTGAGGCCCATGCCGGCGAAAGCCATGGCATCAGCACCCACACCGCACGTGAGGTCGACGACGTGCTCGATCCCGGCAGCGACGTACCGCTGCGCGTGACGAGCCGCGACGACGAGCCTGGTCGCCTGCTCGAGACCGGCGGGCGTGAAGAGCATGCCGTCGGCGAACTCCCCGAACTTGGACTCCGCCTTGCCGCGCAGCCGGGACTGCGTGAGGACGAGCGCCACGAGCTCGGGGTCGAGGCCCTTCGCCCGCAGCCGCTCGGAGAGCACCATCGCCAGCTTCTCGTCGTACGGCGGCATCGCGTTGAGCAGCGCCCAACCGTCCGGGTCGAGCAGCTTCGCGAGCGCGGAAGGATCCATGGCGTGATCCTTTCACGGTTGCCTCGGCCGCGAGCCGCGCCCGGACGGACCGTCGCCCGACCGGCCCCGGGCTAGGAGTGGAAGGCTGCGCGGAGCTTCACCCGGCGTGCGTTGCCCGTCTCGTCGACCTCGACGAACGAGGCCCGGGACCGCAGGAAGTCGGTGAAGGTCCGGTAGCCCAGCGCCTTCTCGTTGAACGTCGGGTCCATGCGGAGCATGTGGTTCTTCACGGCGCCCGTGCTCAGCCACTCGGCGTCGTCCTTGGCGTGGCCGAGGCGCAGCGCGCGGACGAGCAGCCCGCTCGGTCCCTTCTTCGGGATCGCGACACCGGAGTCGTCCATCTCGTCCTGCGCCGTGGCCGGCGCGTCGGGCGTCGCCGGCGTCTCGGGAGCGTTGCTCACGACGGCCTGCTCGGCGGCGTCGCGCGGCGCCGGCTTCTCGTCCGACGATCGCGGCGCCCGCGTGCGGGACCGTGCGGGGCGCTCGGCGACAGGTGCCGGCGGCTCCTCGACGAGGGTGTCCTCGGCGGTACCGGGCAGCGCGTCGTAGTCCATGAACTCGTCGCACGCTGCGGCGAGGGACGCGCTCGTCGCCCCCGCGACACCGATGCCCACGACGTAGCGGCCGAGCCGCTTGCTGCGCTGGGCGAGAGCGATGTAGTCGGAGTCGCCCGCCACGATGACGACGTGCGTGAGGTCGGGGACGCGGAAGAGGTCCTCGACGACGTCGATCGCGAGGCGGATGTCCGCACCGTTCTTCATCGACGCGACGGTCGGGAACAGCTGGGTGAGGTCGACCGCGCGGTCGACGAGCTGCGCGCGGTAGCTCGCGTTGACCGGGACGGACCAGTCGGCGTACGCACGGCTGATCGCGACCGTGCCGAGCGAGGACGCGAAGTCGAGGACCGCGTCCAGGTCCACGGTCGCCTCGCGGTGGCGCTGGCGCACGTCGGCCGCCGTGTCCGGCGCCTGGACCGCCATGTTCTTCGCCTTGTGCTTGTGGAACGCGCCACGACCGTGGATCTGGTCGTAGCGGGAGATGATGATGTTGTCGAAGTCGATGTAGACGGCTACGCGTGCGTCGGACGGTTCACTCATCGGGATCTCGCTCGTCTCGTTCGGCCCGCCGAGCGGCGGGGTTGCGTGCGGTGGGAAAGGATGTGGCGGGGCGGGTGGCGACGTCGGAGCGTGCGGCCGGCCGTCCCGGCTCATGTCACATCACACCACGTCGGGACGGACCGGACCGGCGTCGGCCCCCAGGAGACCGGTCCGGACGACGGAGGACGCGCTGTGGACGCAGGATCGGTGACGGTGCTCGCCGTCGTGGACTGGCGCCGACGGACGGCGGCGTCGTACGCACGGGTCCGTGCGCTCGCGGTGGACGACCCGGCGGCCGCCCACGCGTCGTGGGTGCGCGACCGCGACGAGCTCTTCGCCACCCATCCCGCGTCGCCCCTGAGTCTCGAGGCCCGGGAGGCGTTCACCGGCCTCGACGTGGCTGCCTACGACCCGGCGTACCGCGTCGAGGTGGACGTGGGCCCCGCCCCCGAGGCGCGCATGGACGTCCCGACCGGGACCGACGGCGTCGTGCCGTTCGAGCGGGTCGGCCGGGTCGAGGTGGACGGGTTGGGCTCGCTCGGGGTCTGGGCCCTGCGCTCCTACGGCGGGGGACTGTTCGTCCCGGTCAAGGACGCCGGCGCCGGACGCCCAGGGGGAACGTACGGGGGAGGGCGCTACCTCCTCGACACGATCAAGGGCGCCGACCTCGGCCAGTCCCCGGACGGCAGGCTCGTGGTCGACCTCAACTTCGCCTACAACCCCTCGTGCGCCTACGACCCCGCGTGGGCGTGCCCGCTCGCGCCGCCGGACAACGTGCTGACCGTGGATCTCCCGGTCGGCGAGCGTGCACCGGGGGAGTCGCTGGTCGCTCATCCCTGAGGGCCTCCTCGACGTCCCGGCCGGTATCGACCGACGGCGCTACGCTCACGGCATGTCGCAGCGGATCTACGTCGAGACGAGGGTGCGTGCCTCGATGGCTGCGCTCTGGGACGCCACGCAGGGGCCGGACGCGCACGCGTCCTGGGACCTGCGGTTCTCGGCGATCATCCAGCTCGCCACGCCGGTCGGCGAGCCGCAGCGGTTCCGGTACGAGAACCGCAGCGTCCCGGGCGCTCCGCTCACCGGCGTCGGCATCTCGGCCGGCGAGCGGCACCGGCCGGACGGGTCGTGCACCTCGGCACTGCGCTTCCGGGCCGACTCCCGCCTCTCCCCGATCGCTTCGGGCCACGGCTTCTGGCGCTACGTCCCCGACGGGGACGCGATCCGCTTCGTCACGGGCTACGACTACGTCCCGGGGTGGCAGGGTGCTGCCGGCGACCGGCTCGCCCGTCCCGTCATCGGCTGGATGACGGCGTGGAGCTTCGACCGGCTGCGCCTGTGGCTGGAGCACGGCATCAGCCCTCGCGCGTCGCTCCGCCGCACCGTGGTCTCGCACGTGGTCCGCCTCGGTGCGGTCGTCGCCGCTCTCGTCCTGCTCGAGCGCCCGGTGGCCGTCGTCGTGGCTGCGCTCGCCCTCGTCACCCCCGCACCGGTGCGTCTCCCGCGCGCGCGACGGTGCCTGCGCAGGCCGCCTCGAGGCAGCTCCGACACCCCGCCGCGCATCTCCGAGACGGTCGACGAGGCCGCGCTCGGAGCCGCGCACCAGACCAGCACACCTGACGGACCGCCCGTCGCCCGCCGTCCCGTCCGCGAGGAGCGTCTCCCATGACCGGTTCCGTGTTCGCCCAGGCTCTCGGGAGCGACCTGTCCCGGCTCCACCCTCAGATGCAGAGACGGTTCGGCCTCACGCCGGACGGGGAGAACGCGTGCGTGGGGCGTGGCGTCATGGACGAGGTCTGGCGCGGGAGGGCGGTGGCCGTCCCGTTCCTGTGGTTCGGGGCGTGGCGCAACATCCTCGTCCCACGGGTCGGCACGCAGGTCCCGTTCACGATCGAGAACTACTGCTACGTCGACTCCCTCGGTCGGGACACGACGTCCTTCGTGCGGACCTTCGAGTTCCCCGGCAGCCGGCGCAGCCGCTTCGACGCGACGATGGTCTTCGACCGCCCCGCCGGCCGTGTGCTCGACTATCTCGGCACCCACCAGCACCTCGCGGTCGACCTCGACCTCACCGTCGACGACCGCGGCGGGCTGGTGCTGCGGTCCGGTGCGCAGCGGTTCTACGAGGGTCGGCTCGGGTTCTCGTTCCCGATGCTCGCGAGCGGGACGGCAGAGCTGCGCGAGCACTTCGACGACGACGCGGGCTGCTTCCGCATCGACCTGACGGTGAGCAACCCCGTCATCGGTCCGGTGTTCGGGTACCGCGGGTCCTTCACGTGCGCTTTCGCGACGATCGACCCGGGCGCGGTCCCGGCGTCCGTGAAGCCTCTGCGCGAGGAGTCGCGGGGCTGAGACCTGCGTCGTGCGTCCGGCCCGCAACAGATCGTCACGCGGTGTTCACCTACCCGTAGCCAAAGCGTCCATGAAGCCCTCCTAGTGTGGACATCGCGTCCACAGCCGTGGTGCGCACACCACCGGCTCCGGAGGGCACGTGGAGAGAACGACACGCGACCGCGTGATCATCTTCGACTTCGACGGAACCATCACCGTCGGGGACGGACCCGTCCGCGCCTACGCGGAGCAGGTCGCCGCACGGATCGTCCCGAGGCTCGCCCAGGACTTCCGGGACGCCGTCGAGGACGGCCTGCGCAACCCTGACGCCGAGCACAGCCACGGCGCGATCGACGACTACGACCTCGTCCGGCGAGCCGCCCTCGCGCACGGTGCCGACAGCTCCGTGCTGTCCGCCGCCTACCTGGCCAGCCGCGAGCTGCTCGCGACCGAGCAGGCGGTCATCAGCGCACCCTTCCTCAGCCAGGGGTCGGGACACGACCTCGCCTCGTGGCTCCACCGGCTCAAGACGCTGGCATACCTCGTCCTCGCGACGAACGCCCCGAGCACAGGCCTCGACAGGGCCCTCGCGGTCCTCGGCGTCACCGACGCCTTCGACGAGGTCCGCACCTCCGTCGGCAAGCCGGCCGGCATGGAGACCCTCGTCGAGGAGATGCTCCTGCGCGGCCCGGTGCTCAGCGTCGGCGACGTGTGGCTCAACGACCTCGAGCCCGTCCGGGTCCGCGGTGGCACCACAGCCTTCCTCACCCGCGGCGGCGTCGGCGACGCCCGGGCCACCCTGTGCGCCGACACGCTCGACGGGCTCGCCCCAGGCATCACCGCCTGGGCGACAGCGACAGACGCACCCGTCGCGCCCCACGACCACCCCGCTCCCACCACCACCACCGCAAAGGCAGACCTGTGAAGCTCACGAAGCTGGCCCTCACCTCCGTCGCTCTCCTCACGCTCGGCTCCCTCGCCGCCTGCAGCTCCGACGCCTCCGGCTCCGTCGAGGACGGACCGGCCGCAGACCCCACCTCGCTCACCCTCGCGCTCGTCCCGTCACAGGACCAGGGCGGCCTCGTCGACACGGCGAAGCCGCTCACGGACTTCCTCAGCGAGGCCCTCGACATGGAGGTCACGGGAGTCGTCTCGAAGGACTACCAGGCCGCGGTCGAGGCCATGGGAGCCGGCCAGGCGCAGATCGGCTTCCTTCCCTCACTCCAGCTGTGGCAGGCATCCGACATGTACGACGCCTCGGTCGTCCTGCAGACCGAGCGCAACGGCAACATCTCCTACCCCGCGCAGCTCATGACGAACGACCCCGACAAGTACTGCGACGACACCCCCGTCGAGCGGGACGGCAAGCTCTTCTGCAACGGTGCCGACGCGCTCGTCGGACCTGCCGGCCTCGACTCGATCACCAAGGTCGAGGGTGCGAAGGTCGCCCTGCTCGGGCCCGGATCGCCCGCCGGCTACATCTACCCGGTCCTCGCCCTGAAGAACGCCGGTATCGACACCGACTCCGGCATCGAGCAGATCCCGGTGACGACCAACGACGCGAGCGTGCTCGCCGTCTACAGCGGCGACGCCGAGGTCGGCTTCAGCTTCTGGGACGCGCGCGACATCGTGTCCAAGGACGTCCCGGACGTCGGCCAGAAGGTCGTGGTCTTCGCCCTCACCGACGAGATCCCCAACGACGGCGTCGCGCTCTCGGCCGACCTCTCGCCCGAGCTCCAGGACAAGATCACCACGGCCCTCGAGGACTACTCGAACACACCCGAGGGCTCGCAGACCCTCACCGACATCTACTCCATCAGCAAGCTCGCGCCGGCCGACCCGAGCACGCTCGACGTCGTCGCACAGGCCGCCGAGAAGCTCGGCCTCCAGTGACCGTCGCACCACAGCAGGTGACGTCCCGCTCCTGGCCCGTCCGGGTGCGGGACGTCACCGTGCGCTACCCAGGTGGGGTGACCGCCCTCGACGGAGTCACCCTCGACATCGAGGCCGGCGAGATGGTCTCGATCGTCGGTCTCTCCGGCTCGGGCAAGTCGACCCTCGTCCGGACCATCAACGGGCTCGTCCCGGTCACCTCGGGCTCGGTGGTGGTCGGCGAGCACACTCTCAGCACGCTCTCGGGTCGGCAGGCTCGGGCGGTGCGCGGCAGCATCGGGATGATCTTCCAAGGCTTCAACCTCGCCAAGCGCACGACCGTGCTCAACAACGTGCTCGTCGGGCGTCTCGCCCACACCCCCACGTGGCGCACGCTGCTCGGCGCCTACACCGCCGCCGACAAGCAGATCGCCTTCGAGGCGCTCGACCGGGTCGGCATCCTCGAGAAGACGTGGCACCGCGCCTCGGCGCTCTCGGGTGGCCAGCAGCAGCGCGTGGCCATCGCCCGCGCGCTCACGCAGGAGCCCCGGATCGTCCTCGCCGACGAGCCCGTGGCGAGCCTCGACCCGCCGAGCGCCCACGCCGTGATGGGTGACCTCCGACGCATCAACACCGAGCTCGGCATCACCGTCCTCACCAACCTCCACCTCCTCGACCTCGCACGCGAGTACGGCACCCGGATGATCGGTCTGCGCGCCGGGAAGGTCGTCTACGACGGCCCGGCGGCCACCGCGAGCGACGCCGTCTTCGAAGAGATCTACGGCCGCAGCATCCGGCAGCAGGACGTGCTCGGCGGATGATCCCGACCACCACCACCCCGCCGACAGCAGGACCCCGGACGTCGTACCTCGACGTCCCGCCGCGCCCGGCCGGTCGCTGGAAGCCCTGGGCCGCGCTCGCCGTCGTCGTGCTCCTCACCGCCGCGACCCTCGGACCGTGGGCCATCGGCTTCGACGCCGACGCCATCGCCCGCAACTGGCGCAACGGGGCCGACCGCATCCTCAAGCTGCTCAGCCCCGACTGGTCCTTCTTCCCGAGGACCGTCGAACCCATGCTCGAGACGCTCCAGATGGCTGTCGTCGCGACGGTCGTCGGCGCCGCCGTCTCCCTGCCCGTGAGCCTCTGGGCCGCTCGACCCACCAACCCGAACGTCTGGACGCGCGGTGCGGTGCGGTGCGCGCTCAACGTGGTCCGCGCCGTCCCCGAGCTCCTCTACGTCGCGGTGCTCGTCGCGATGGTGGGCGTCGGGGCGCTGCCTGGTGTCATCGCGCTCGTCCTGTTCAACACCGGCATCATCGTCAAGATGGTCTCCGAGACCGTCGACGGCTCGGACCGCGGCCCGCTCGAGGCAGGGCGAGCCGCCGGCGGGACCCAGAGCCAGATCAACCGCACGATCGCGCTGCCTGACATGCTGCCGAGCTTCGTCAACCAGACGCTCTACGTCCTCGAGCTCAACGTGCGCGCGTCGGCCGTGCTCGGCCTGGTCGGCGCCGGAGGCCTCGGCCTCCTCGTCGACGCCGTGCGCACCTACTACCGGTACGACCAGCTCTCGCTCATCATCCTCGAGATCCTCGTCGCGGTGCTCGTCATCGACCTCGTCAGCTCGATCGTCCGACGGAGGCTCGTATGACCACGATCGCACCTGCCCGCGCCACCGCACCCGAGGCGGTCCCGCCCCGGCCCCCGACGCGGATCCTGCGGAACACCGCCCTCACCGCGGCCACCGTGGTCGCGCTCGCAGCCTTCTGGTCGATCGACATCCAGTGGTCGAGGCTCACGAGCCTCCCCGGAGAGGTGGTCCGCTACCTCGGACTCATGTTCTCGACGCCATCCTGGGACAAGCTGCCCGAGGCCCTCCGGCAGACGCTGCGTTCGGTCGAGATGGCGTGGCTCGGCACTGTCCTCGGCATCCTCCTGTCCTTCCCGCTGAGCTTCCTCGCAGCGCGCGGGTACGGGCCGGCCCCCGTCCGTGCCGGGCTGCGCGGGCTGTTCTCCCTCATCCGAGCAGTCCCGGAGATCATCATCGCGATCATCATCCTGTCCGTCACCGGGCTCACACCGCTCACCGGGGCGCTCGCGCTGGCTGTGAACAGCGTCGGGACCCTCGGCAAGTGGGGCTACGAGTCGGTCGAAGGGGTCGATCCCGGTCCCGTCGAAGCCGTGCGCGCGGCTGGTGGCTCGACCGTCGAGGCGTTGCGCTGGGGCGTGTGGCCGAGCGCTGCGACCGACTTCTTCTCGTTCTGGCTCTACCGTTTCGAGATCAACGTCCGTGCCTCGGCCGTCCTGGGGCTCATCGGGGTCGGCGGGATCGGCGACATGCTCACCTCGTACACCCAGTACCGTGAGTGGCCCACCGTCGGGGTGCTGCTCATCGTCGTCGTGATCGTCACGATGCTGATCGACGCTGTCTCCGGCATGGTCCGACGCCGCCTCACCGACGGTAGCAGGGAACGATGAGCACCACCCTCGGGGCTGCGGGTCCTGGTCGAGGTCCGGAGCAGGGCCCCACGGAGGCGGAACCTGGCCCTGACGTGTGGCCGTCGGTCCGGATCGCGACGGTCCGCAACGCCCTCCAGCCGACGGAGCGCCGTGTCGTCGACCTCGTCCTCGAGGACGTCGCTGCGGCGATCGAGGCCACGGCGCAGGACATCGCCGACCGCGCCGGCGTGGCACGCTCCTCGGTGATCCGCACGTGCCAGCGCCTCGGCTATCGCGGCTACCCGCAGCTGCGGGTCGCGCTCGCCCGTGAGCTCGCCGTCAATGCCGAACCGTCCGCGCACCCCGACACCGCCCTCGGTCGGGTCCGGACGCACGTCGAGAGCCTGGCCGCTACGCTCCAGCAGATCACCAGCGTCCTCGACGACGAGCGTGTCGAGCAGGCTGTCGCACTGTGCGTCGGGGCGGGTCGCGTCGTCGCGACGGGGAACGGGCTGTCGTCGCCGCTCGCCGCAGACCTCGCGCTGCGCATGACGGCCGGCGGGCGCCCGACGGAGTTCGTCGCCGACCCCATCGGCCAGCAGATCGCCGCAGCGCAGCTGACCCCGGCCGACCTCTGTCTCGTCGTCTCGGGCTCGGGCGCCAACGAGTCCAGCCTCAAGGTGGCTCGCGCCGGGCGCGCTGCCGGGGTCCCCGTCGTCGTCCTCACGAGCTTCGTCGAGTCGCCGCTCACCGCGCTCGCCGACGTCGCCCTCGTCGTCGGCCCGGCCGCCGGGTCCTTCCGTGCCGAGCTCGAGCACACCTCGCGCGTGCCGCACGCGATCGTCCTCGAGGCGCTCGTCGAGGTCGTCGCCGACAGGCTCGGAGAGCGGTCACGGCAGGTGCGCTCGAGGGTGCTCGACGTGCTGAGCAACAACCTGTCGGACTGAACCAGGGCACCGTCGGCCCGGGCGACCCCCGTCTCGTCGGGGAGGCGCGAGGTCCTGGCGGGCTGCGGGCTCTCGGCCGTGAGCGGAACCGCGGCACGGAATTGGCACTCGCCTTGACCGAGTGCTAACAGCGGCATAGATTTGGCCGTGGTTCCGCACCACACCTGATCGACCCCCGCGACGGCGATCGAGCGAGGAGCGGCCCACCTGAACCGTCCTCATCACTCTGCGAAAGGGGATTCCGCGTGTCGGTCTCCATCAAGCCGCTCGAGGATCGGATCGTCGTCAAGGCTCTCGAAGTCGAGCTCACGACGCCCTCCGGTCTTGTCATCCCTGACACCGCCAAGGAGAAGCCCCAGGAGGGCGAGGTCCTGGCTGTCGGCCCCGGTCGCATCGACGACAACGGCAACCGCGTCCCGCTCGACGTCGCTGTCGGTGACAAGGTCATCTACAGCAAGTACGGCGGCACCGAGGTGAAGTACGACGGTGAGGAGTTCCTCATCCTCTCGGCTCGCGACGTGCTCGCGGTCATCGCCTGATCTTCCCGATCAGCTGCACGACGAGAGAGGCCCCGCAACCTTCCGGTTGCGGGGCCTCTCTCGTGCTCGTGGTGGCCGCCCGGTAGAGGGCGCTCCCGGTGAGGAGGTGGGTCAGACGACCTTGCGGAGGGTGCTGCGTGCGGTGCCGGCGAGGATCGCAGAACGCTCGTCCTCGCTGAGCCCGCCCCAGACGCCGTACGGCTCGCGGACGGCCAGGGACTGCTCGCGGCACTCCATCATGACGGGGCAGCCGTGGCAGATGGCCTTCGCGGCCTCGGCGCGGCGACGGCGTGCGGCGCCACGCTCGCCCTCGGGGTGGAAGAAGAGCGTGTCGTCGACCTCGCGGCACGCGCCCTGGTACTGCCATTCCCAGAGGTCCATGACGGGTCCGGGGAGCCTCGAGAGTTCAGTCATCGTTCCATCCTTCGATCGGTCGAGAAGTTCACCGGGTGCTGTTTCTGTGCGGTGCGTCCTGTGCTGCGCCCAACGTACAACCGTTGCAAGAGTTGTTCAAGTCCCCTGGTTGGCGAAGTTCTCAAAACGATTCACCGACCCCCGGTCGTCAAAGGCTCAATATCCGGGCCGGTCGGCGCGTCGGCGCCAGTCGCGCCCTGTTGTTCAAGGGTTCAACCGCCTCGCCACGCTGAACAACTGACGAACAACCGGCGGTCGGTCGAGGCCCCGGGCTCAGGTGGCACTCGCTCTCCAGGGTCGGCACAATCGACCCATGACGAATGTGCGACCGCTCGACGATCCGCCCCACGGCGCGGAGTCAGGGTCGACGTCTCCCGGGCTGGCCGTCGCCGCAGTGGCGCGCCGTCTCGGTGTAGCGCCAGCCACCCTGCGCACGTGGGACCGGCGGTACGGCCTCGGGCCGTCCGGTCATTCGGCCGGCGCCCACCGCAGGTACTCCGACGACGACGTCGCGCGCCTCATGGTCATGCGGCGACTAGCCCTCGACGGCGTCGCCCCCGTGGACGCTGCGCGCTCCGCGCTCGCGCTCGACCTCAGCTCGACGACGCGCGAGCGCGTCGAGGCGGAGCTCCGCGAGTCGATCGCACAGGCCGACTCCGAAGCCTCCGGACACGGCGGGCACGACACGCCGGACCATGACGACACGGCGGCCAGGGGACCGACGTCCGCCGGCACCGTCGCCGCGGTCGGCACCGTCGCCCCGCTGCACCCGACGCGATCCGACGTGACGGCCCGCTCCGATCGTCCTGCCCTGAGGCTCGCGGCCCCGGTCGCGACACCGGAGATCACGTCCTCCGACATCGTCGACGCCGTCCTCCGAGGGAACCTCTCCACGTGCGTGCGCCTGCTCGCCCTCGAGGCGGACCAGGATCCCGCAGAGTGGTGGACCACGCTCGTCGAGCCGACAGTGCGGCGACTCTCGGCGCGCACCGTCCTCGCCAAGCCCGGAGAGGCACCCGAGGTCCTCCTCGCCAGCGCGACCCTCACCGTGCTCGGCACCTTCATCCGCGAGCGGGAGGAGCGCGCCGCCGCCGAGTCGGGCGGGAGCGCGTCGCACCCCAGCCGGATGCGCAAGATCGTCCTGCTCTTCTCCGCGGTGGACGACCCCCAGCCCCTGGCGATGCACGCTCTCGGCGCCGCCCTCGTGGCGCAAGGGGTGACCGCACGTGTCGTCACCGGCCCCGCGAACGCGCACCGGGCGATGGAGCTCGTCACCATGGTGCGCCCGGTCGCCACCGTCCTCGTGACGTCGCTCACACGGCCGGAGCTCGGCATCGTCCACGCGCTGCACGACGCCCAGCCCGACCTCCCGATCTTCGTGGGCCTCAGTAGCGACGATGCTGCGGCAGACCTCCCGCTCGCGGCCAACGTCAGCCGGGTGCGCAGCTTCCACGGCCTCCTGCACGAGGTCCTCGCGATCGCGAGGTAGTCGGCGGTCGCCCGCAGACCGCTCTGGGCGATGCGTAGACTTCCCACATGAGAGAGTCGAGCAGCGCGCAGTCCCACGACCCCTTCGGATTCACCGGCCTCACCTACGACGACGTCCTGCTCCTGCCCAACGAGACGGACGTCATCCCGAGCGAGGTCGACACCACGGCGCGCCTCACCCGTGAGATCAGCGTCGCCGTCCCCCTCCTCTCGGCTGCCATGGACACCGTGACCGAGGCGCGCATGGCGATCGCCATGGCCCGCCACGGCGGCATCGGCATCCTCCACCGCAACCTCTCCATCGAGGCGCAGGCGCAGCAGGTCGACCTCGTCAAGCGGTCCGAGTCGGGCATGATCACCGACCCCGTGACGGTCGGCCCGGACGCCACGCTCGCCGAGCTCGACGCACTCTGCGGGCAGTACCGGGTGTCGGGCCTCCCGGTGGTCGACGCGCAGGGCATCCTCCTCGGGATCATCACCAACCGCGACCTCCGGTTCGTCGCCCCGTCCGACTTCGCCGTGCGTCGCGTCCGTGACGAGATGACGCCGATGCCCCTCGTCACCGGGCCGGTCGGAATCTCCCGCGAGGACGCCGCTGCGCTGCTCGGCAAGAACAAGATCGAGAAGCTGCCCCTCGTCGACGAGGACGGTCGCCTGTGCGGGCTCATCACCGTCAAGGACTTCGTCAAGACAGAGCAGTACCCCGACGCGACGAAGGACGGCGAGGGTCGGTTGCGTGTCGGGGCAGCGATCGGCTTCTTCGGTGACGCTCTCGAGCGCGCGCGGGCGCTCGCCGAAGCGGGTGTCGACGTTCTCGTCGCAGACACCGCCAACGGCCACGCGCGGCTCATGCTCGACATGATCCGCACCCTCAAGGCCGACAGGTTCTTCGACGGCGTGCAGATCATCGGCGGGAACATCGCGACCCGCGCCGGTGCGCAGGCGCTCGTCGATGCGGGCGCCGACGCCGTCAAGGTCGGGGTCGGCCCCGGCTCGATCTGCACCACCCGCGTCGTCGCCGGTGTCGGCGTCCCGCAGGTCACCGCGATCTACGAGGCGTCGCTCGCCTGCAAGCCTGCCGGCGTCCCGGTCATCGGAGACGGCGGGCTGCAGTACTCGGGCGACATCGCGAAGGCGCTCGTCGCCGGTGCGGACACCGTCATGCTCGGCTCCCTCCTGGCCGGTTGCGACGAGAGCCCCGGCGACCTCGTCTTCGTCAACGGAAAGCAGTTCAAGCTCTACCGCGGCATGGGCTCCATCGGAGCGATGGCGTCCCGGGGCAAGAAGGCGTCCTACTCCAAGGACCGCTACTTCCAGGCGGACGTGTCGAGCGACGACAAGATCGTCCCCGAGGGCATCGAGGGCCAGGTGCCGTACCGCGGCCCGCTCGGCGCGGTCGCGCACCAGCTCATCGGCGGTCTGCACCAGTCGATGTTCTACGTCGGTGCGCACACGATCCCACAGCTTCAGGAGCGCGGGAAGTTCGTCCGGATCACGCCTGCCGGTCTCAAGGAGTCGCACCCGCACGACATCCAGATGACCGTCGAGGCGCCGAACTACACGGGCCGCTGAGCCAGGGGCCGGGGGGCCGCGCGAGGCGGACCCCGCCGCTGCCTGTGCGTGACGGCCTCAACCCCGTGCGGTTGCAGCTGCCGCTGCCGGGAGTCACGTCGGGACCGACCTACGCCCCCGGCGCCGAGAGCGGAGCGGGATGGCCGACGGTCCTCGACTACCTCGTCGCGCGGTTCCCGCAGGACGAGGCGAGGCTCCGGGAGAAGGTCGCGGGGCGCGAGGTGGTCGACGACCGCGGGCGCCCTCTTGACGAGTCCACGCCGTTCGTCCCCGGCGGGGCCGTCTACCTCTACCGGGACCCGCCGGTAGAGTCGCGGGTCCCGTTCGAGATCGATGTGCTGCACGAGGACGAGGACCTCCTCGTCGTCGACAAGCCGCACTTCCTCGCGAGCATGCCGCGGGGGGCGTACGTCGTCGAGTCTGTCGTCGTCCGGTTGCGCCGTGTGACCGGGCTCTCCGAGATCAGCCCGGCACACCGGCTCGACCGGGTGACGGCCGGCGTGCTCGTGCTCACGAAGCGCCGTGAGGTCCGTGGCCGGTACCAGGAGCTCTTCGCGCAGCGACGGGTGCGCAAGACCTACGAGGCCGTCTCGGCGGGCACGCCGGTCGTCGATCTCCCGCACGTCGTCACGGACCGCGTGGTGAAGCACCGTGGTGTCCTGAGGGCCGAGGTGGTGCCGGGGGAGCCCAACACCGAGACCCGGATCGAACTCGTCGACTCCCGGGCCGACGAGCGTCACGGGATGCTCCGCCGGTTCCGGCTGCACCCGCGGACGGGGAAGATCCACCAGCTGCGGCTCCACATGGCGTCGATCGGCAGCCCGATCCTCAACGACAACTTCTATCCCGACCTCTACGACGTCGCTCCCGACGACTACGCAGCCCCCGTGCAGCTCCTCGCCCGCTCCCTCGAGTTCGACGACCCGGTGACCGGGGTGCGGCGGGAGTTCGTCAGTCGGCGAGAGCTGGCCGCCTGGGAACCTCCCGCGACGTCTGCTGGTGGTCGCTCAGCCAGCTGAGCCCGGCGCCCGGGCCCGTCATCCCCTGCGTCTCGCGCCACTCGTTGAAGTTCTCGGCCCATTTGCGGTGCTCAGCAGCCTGGTAGGCGTGGAGAGCCGTGAGCTCGAGCTCGGCGAGGTCAGGGTGCTTCAGGGTCATGGCCGCGAGGACGTCGAGCGTCGCGACGACGTCGACGTCCGCGGAGTGGAGGTTCCCCTCGTCGGCGACGGCGTACACGCCGCAGAGGTCCACGAGCTTGCGCTTGCCGCGACGGTAGCGGTCGACCGCGCGGTCGAGCACCAGAGGATCGATCACGGGGCTGACCTCGCGACCGATGCGCTCGGTGAGCAGGGGCAGGCCGTGGCGCGCGAGCTCCGCGTCGAGGATGCACAGGTCGAACGTGGCGTTGAAGGCGACGACGGGGACGCCGTCGACCAGGGCTCGTGCGAGCTCCGTGGCGATCGCCTCGAGCGCCTCGGCGGGCGCCTGGCCGGACGCACGGGCGTGCTCGGTGGTGATGCCGTGGATCGCGGCGGCCTCCTCGGGGATCGGGACCCCGGGGTCGATGAGCCACGTGCGGACCTCCGTGGTGCCCGCGTCGCGGCGCACCAGCGCCGCCGACACGATCCGGTCGTGCCTCACGTCGATACCCGTCGTCTCGGTGTCGAAACCGAGGAGGGGACCTGCGGTCCATGTCATCTCGTGCGCTCCTGACCTCGTTGCCAGCCGCTCCCGGCTGCCGTCTGCTGTCGTCCTGCCGTCGTCGGACGACCACTGTGCCGAGCATCCCAGCGACCACCGACATCCGGCCGCGCGGCCGGTGTGGCGTGGTCGGATGGCACGGGCGGCGTGCGGGGACGGTAGCCTGGGCCGGTGAGCAACGAGATCGAGATCGGCCGGGGCAAGCGCGGACGGCGTGCCTATTCCTTCGACGACATCGCGGTGGTGCCCTCGCGGCGTACCCGTGACCCGGAGGACGTCTCCGTCGGCTGGCAGATCGACGCGTACCACTTCGACCTGCCGATCGTCGCCGCACCGATGGACTCGGTCATGAGCCCCACGACCGCGGTGGCGCTCGGGCACCACGGCGGTCTCGGCGTCCTCGACCTCGAGGGCCTCTGGACCCGGTACGACGACCCGACCGGCCTGCTCGCGGAGATCGCCGAGCTCGCACCCGACGTCGCGACCCGGCGGATGCAGGAGATCTACTCCGCACCTATCCAGCCCGAGCTCATCACGCAGCGCCTCAAGGAGATCCGTCAGGCGGGCGTCACCGTCGCGGGCGCACTCTCGCCCCAGCGGACGCAGGAGTTCTACCGCACCGTCATCGACGCCGGCGTCGACCTCTTCGTCATCCGCGGCACGACCGTCTCGGCAGAGCACGTCTCGGGGAACGCGGAGCCCCTCAACCTCAAGCGGTTCATCTACGAGCTCGACGTCCCCGTCATCGTCGGCGGCGCGTCGACGTACACGGCGTCGCTGCACCTCATGCGGACCGGTGCGGCCGGTGTGCTCGTCGGGTTCGGCGGTGGCGCCGCCCACACGACGCGCATCTCGCTCGGCATCCACGCGCCCATGGCGACCGCGGTCGCCGACGTCGCCGCGGCGCGCCGCGACTACCTCGACGAGTCGGGCGGCCGCTACGTCCACGTCATCGCGGACGGCGGGGTGGGGCGCGCAGGCGACCTCGTCAAGGCCGTCGCGTGCGGCGCGGACGCCGTCATGGTCGGCGCGGCGCTCGCGCGCGCCGAGGAAGCACCCGGCAGCGGGTGGCACTGGGGCTCCGAGGCGCACCACCGCGAGCTGCCGCGCGGCGAGCGTGTGCACGTCGGGACCGCCGGGTCGCTCGAGGAGATCCTCTTCGGACCGGGACGCCAGGCGGACGGCACCCTCAACCTCGTGGGCGCGCTCAAGCGCGCGATGGCCACGACCGGGTACTCCGACCTCAAGGAGTTCCAGCGCGTCGAGGTCGTCGTCTCGCCCTACCAGCCTCGATGACGCCGGGGCCGCACGACGGCTTCGAGATCGACGAGATCAGTGACGGCGACGTCGAGGCGGTGGTCGCCCTGTGGCGTTCCTGCGACCTCACCCGTCCGTGGAACGACCCGCACCGTGACATCGTCGACGCGCGATCGACGCCGACCGCGACGATCCTCGTCGCGCGGCCGGCGGTCGGCTCGGAGCGCGCCGTCGAGCCGGAGCGCGGGGCCGACGAGGCGGGCGGCTCCGCAGGTGTCAGCGGTGCCGACGAGGGAGCGGTCCCCGTCGGCTCGGTGATGGCCGGTTTCGACGGCCACCGGGGGTGGCTCTACTACCTCGCGGTCGACGCGTCCGTCCGCGGTACAGGTATCGGCCGGCGTCTCGTCGTCGCTGCCGAGGCCTGGCTCGCGGCCCAGGGGGCCGGAAAGGTGCAGCTCATGGTGCGAGAGACGAACGCAGGGGTCCAGGGCTTCTACACGGCGCTCGGCTACACGGACGCCGAGTGCGTCGTGCTGGGTCGCCGGCTCCCGTAGCGCCTCCCTGCCTGGACACGCTCGACTCCCCGGCCCCGGTGTCACAGCCAGGGCGTACTCTGCCCGTATGTCGAGCGACTCAGGATCTGGCGTCCCGGACGTCGATGGCCTCATCGACCCGGAGAACGACCCCCGTGCCACCTTCCTCGTCGAGCCGGAGGTCGTCGCGCCGCTCCTCGAGCACGTCGTGTCCTCGCGCGACACGGGGACGCACCGGAGCGTCGCACCGTTCACCGGCGCGCCGCTCGCCGACGTCCCGCTGTCGTCGGTCCTCGACGTCGCTCGCGCCGTGGACCGTGCACGTGACGCCCAGCGCGGGTGGGCGGCCAGGCCCGTGCGCGAGCGCGCGGCGGTGCTGCTGCGCCTCCACGACATCGTCCTGGACAGGCAGTCCGAGGTGCTCGACCTCATCCAGCTCGAGTCGGGGAAGACACGTGCGAACGCGTTCGAGGAGATCGGCGACGTCGCCCAGGTGACGCGTCACTACGGCGTCCGCGCGTCCGCCTACCTGCGCCCACGGAGAGCCCGGGGGATGCTGCCCGTGCTCACTCAGACCGTGGTCCATCGCCGACCGGTCGGCGTCGTGGGTGTCATCGCCCCGTGGAACTACCCGTTGACCCTTGCGCTGGCGGACGTCCTCCCGGCACTCGTGGCGGGCAACGCGGTCGTGCTCAAGCCTGACCCGCAGACGTCCCTCACCGCCCTCTGGGCTGCTTCGGCGCTCACCGACGCCGGGCTTCCCGACGACGTGCTCCAGGTGGTGGTCGGGGGCGGAGACGTGGGTGAGGCGCTCGTCGACGAGGTCGACCACGTGGCGTTCACCGGGTCCACCGCGACCGGTCGGCGCATCGCGGCGCGCGCCGGCGAGCGGCTCGTCGGCGTGACCCTCGAGCTGGGCGGCAAGAACCCCCTGTACGTGGCGGACGACGCCGACGTCCCCGTCGCGGCTGCCGGCGCGGTCCGGGCATGCTTCGGCAACACCGGTCAGCTCTGCATGTCCGTCGAACGCCTCGTCCTCCACGAGGCCGTGGCCGACGCGTTCCTCGACGCGTTCCTCGAGCGCGTCCGGTCCCTGCGGATGTCAGGTGCGATGGACTACTCGGCGGACGTCGGGTGCCTGACGACGCCGGCTCAGCTCGAGCGGGTCCAGCTGCACGTCGACGACGCGATCGCCCGTGGTGCGCGCATCCTCGCGGGCGGCGTCCATCGCGGTGACATCGGCCCGCTCTTCTATGCGCCGACGGTGCTCGACCGCGTGCCTCCGCACGCGATCTGCTCGTTCGAGGAGACCTTCGGTCCGGTCGTCACGGTGGTGCGGGTCGCAGACGACGCGGAGGCCCTCGCCGTCATGAACGAGACCGACTTCGGGCTCAACGCGAGCGTGTGGACGCGGGACCTCGAGCGCGGGCGACGGATCGCGGGTGAGGTGCGTGCGGGCACGGTGAACGTCAACGACGGGTACGCCGCAGCCTGGGGCTCGGTCGAGGCACCGATGGGCGGCGTCAAGGCGTCCGGGCTGGGGCGACGTCACGGCCGAGACGGGATCCTCGCGTTCACGGAGGCCCAGACGGTGGCTGTGCAGCGTGGCACGAGCGCCGGGTTGACGCTCGACGCCTTGTTCTCGCTCGACGACGGACGCGGCCAGCAGCTCCTCACCGTGGCGCTCCGGGTGCTCCGAGGCGTCCGCGCCCGCTGAGGCGTCTCCGTGCCCGTTCCTGTCCGCGCAACGCGGTCGCGTGCGTCGATAGAGGGCTTTTGCCCACTTTCACCCGCTGCTTTCTGCGATTCTTTGGCTGGATGTCCGGCCCCGGCTTGCATCCGGACACAAACGGGCGTAGACAAGTCCATACAGACATCCGAGTTGACGACGACTCGAAGCGACGATGGGGTTGGGCATGTACGCACCCGAAAGACATCAGGAGATACTCACGCTCGCGCGCTCCGCCGGACGCGCCGACGTCAGCGAGCTCGCGCTCGTGCTCGCGGTCACCCCCGAGACGATCCGCCGCGACCTGTCCGTCCTCGAGCGACAGGGCCTCCTGCGACGCGTGCACGGCGGTGCGATCCCCGTCGAGCGGCTCGGTATCGAGCCCGGCATCGCCGACAAGGAAGGGCTGCTCGCGCCCGAGAAGCTGCGGATCGCCACCCTGGCGCTCAACGAGGTCCCGGACGGCGGCACGGTCGTCCTCGACGCAGGCACCACCACCGTCCGACTCGCGGAGCTGCTCCCCGGCGACCGCGAGCTGCAGGTCGTCACCAGCTCGCTGCCGATCGCCACGGTCCTCGCCGGACGCTCCAACATCGTGCTCCACCTCATCGGCGGCACGGTCCGCGGTCGGACCCTCGCGGCAGTCGGCCCCTGGGCCGAACGCGCACTGTCCGACATCCAGGCAGACGTGGTCTTTCTCGGGACGAACGGCATCACCCCAGAGCGGGGCGTCACGACCCCGGACCTCGGTGAGGCTGCGGTCAAGCGAGCGCTCGTCCGGGCTGCGCGGCGCGTCGTCGTCCTGGCCGACCACACGAAGGTCGGACGCTCCGACTTCGCGAAGGTCGCCGGCCTGGACGAGATCGACCTCCTCATCACCGACTCCGGCATCGATGCCGAGCTCCTCGCCGAGCTCGAGAACGCCGGGCTGGCGGTGCTCACCGCATGATCATCACCGTCACGCCCAACCCGAGCCTCGACCGCACGTTCGAGGCCGAGTCCATCATCCTCGGGCACGTCAACCGGGCGCACTCCACCCATGTCGACGCGGGCGGCAAGGGCATCAACGTCACCCGGGCCCTCACCGCGAACGGCATCCCGAGCGTCGCCGTGTTCCCGTCCGGAGGTTCGGACGGCGCGCGTCTCGTCGACGACCTGCGCGCGCTGGCGATCCCGGTGCGCCCCGTCGCCATCGGCGGAGACACCCGCAGCAACATCACGCTCGTCGACGCGGCCGGCATCACGACGAAGATCAACGCGCCCGGTGCCTCCCTCACGGCAGACGCGCTCGAGCAGCTGCTCACCGCCCTCGAGGAAGAGCTGCGCACCGCCCGTGCAGCCGGCCAGGAGGCACTCGTCGTCGGGGCCGGCAGCCTGCCGGCGGGCGCCGAGGACGGCTTCTACACGGAGGTGGCGCGGCGCAGCGCCCACTACGGCGCTCGCACCGTGCTCGACACCTCGGGCAAGCCTCTGACCGCCGCTGTCGCCGAGGGAGGGCTCGCGCTCGTCAAGCCCAACGACGACGAGCTCGCCGAGCTCGTCGGGCGCGACCTCACGACCGTCGGCGACGTCCTCGACGCGGCCCGCGAGGTCATGGCGCGCGGTATCGACCAGGTGCTCGTCTCGCTCGGCGCGCACGGCGCGCTCCTCGTGTCTGCAGACGCGTCGTGGTGGGCCGGTGGCCCGGAGCTCGTGCCGCTGTCGACCGTGGGCGCCGGCGACACGACGCTCGCGGGCTACCTCAGTGCGTCGTTCGCGGCGCACAGCGACCCGCCCGAGGCGCTCCGGACCGCCGTCGCCTGGGGACGCGCCGCCGTGCGGCTTCCCGGGAGCGCAGTGCCGCACCCCCACGACCTCGACCTCGACTCCGTGACCTGCACGACCGACCCATCCCGCCTCATCACACTGAAGGAGCTGTGACATGAGCACACCACTGATCGCCCCCGGCCTTGTCGGCATCGACCTGCTCGCCACCGACCGGGACGACGTGACCCGTCAGCTCGTCGCCCTCCTCGTCGCCGAGGGACGCGTGACCGACGGCGAGGGCTTCCTCGCCGACGTCCGGGCCCGCGAGGCGCAGATGGCGACTGGCATGCCCGGCGGGGTCGGCCTGCCCCACGCCCGCTCGGAGCACGTCACGACGCCGTCGCTCGCGGTCGGCCGCGTCCCGGCAGGGGTCGACTTCGGCGCCCCCGACGGCCCGGCCACCCTCGTCTTCCTCATCGCCGCCCCGGCGAGCGGAGACAGCGCCCACCTGAAGATCCTCGCTTCTCTCGCGCGCCGCCTGGTGCACGAGTCCTTCCGTACCTCGCTCCGCGAGGCTCCCGACGCCGCGACGGTGTCGGAGATCGTCACCCGAGAGGTCGTCGTGTCATGAGGTTCGTCGCCGTCACTTCGTGCCCCACAGGCATCGCGCACACGTACATGGCCGCAGAGGCCCTCGAGCAGGCAGGCAAGGCTGCCGGTCACGACGTCCAGGTCGAGACCCAGGGCTCGGCCGGCACCGACGCCCTCGACCCGGCGGTCATCGCCGCAGCCGACGGCGTGATCTTCGCTGCCGACCTCGAGGTCAAGGACAAGTCCCGGTTCGCCGGGAAGCCGACGATCGACGTCGGCGTGAAGAAGGCGGTCCACGACGCACCGGCGGTCATCGCCGAGGCCGTCGCCGCCGTCGAGTCCGGTGTCGTCGCTCCGGCGGCCGGCGCAGCGCCGGCCGGTGCAGCCGGTGGAGGGCTCGCGACCAAGGTCGACCGCAACGCGGGCGTCGGGACGCGGATCCGCCAGTGGCTCATGACCGGTATCTCGTACATGATCCCGTTCGTCGCCGCCGGTGGGATCCTCATCGCCCTCGCGTTCATGGTGGCCAACCTCGCCTGGGACACCGACGGCCCCATCGAGGTCACGAAGGTCACCGCAGCGGACCTCCTCGCGAGCTTCTCGGTCACCTCCGGACAGGACTGGGCCGCGCTGCTCAACCTCACCGGCGGGGCGGCGTTCGCGTTCCTCGTCCCGGTGCTCGCGGGCTTCATCGCCTACGCGATCGCCGACCGCCCGGGTCTCGTCCCTGGATTCGTCGGCGGATCCATCGCCGTCACCGTCGGTGCAGGCTTCCTCGGTGGTCTCGCTGCCGGATTCATCGGTGGGTTCCTCGCCCTGTGGATCAGCCGGTGGAAGGTTCCGCGCGGTGCTCGCGGCATCATGCCCGTCGTGGTCATCCCGCTCGTGTCGACCTTCATCACCGGCCTGCTCATGTTCGTCGTGCTCGGTCGCCCCATCGCCTCGCTCATGGACGGCCTCACGGACTGGCTCAACTCCCTCTCGGGGAGCAACCTCATCCTCCTCGGGGTCCTGCTCGGCGCGATGATGGGCTTCGACCTCGGTGGACCGGTCAACAAGGTCGCGTACACGTTCGCCGTGACCGGCCTGGCGACGGAGGGCCTCGCCGCGGACGCCACCCAGTACCGGGTCATGGCCGCGGTCATGGCTGGTGGGATGGTCGCACCGCTCGCGATGGCGCTCGCCACCGTCGTCCGCAAGCGCCTCTTCACCCATGCGGAACGGGAGAACGGCAAGGCCGCCTGGCTCCTGGGCGCGTCCTTCATCTCCGAGGGGGCGATCCCGTTCGCGGCCGTCGACCCGTTGCGCGTCCTGCCCTCCACCATCGTGGGGTCGGCCGTGACCGGTGGTCTCGTCATGGCCTTCGAGTCGACCCTGCGGGCGCCGCACGGCGGGATCTGGGTGACGCCGCTCATCGGCAACCCGTTCCTCTTCGTGCTCGCCGTCATCATCGGGACCTTCGTGTCTGCCGCGATCGTCATCGTGCTCAAGAGCTTCGGCACCAACCCCCTCGTCGAGGCGGAGCGTGCGAGCGACGAGGCGGCGCTCGCCTCCGAGGCACAGATCTCCAGCACGACCGCCTGACCGCTCGATCCGTGGGGGGGGGGGGGGGGGGGGGGGG